>JAPHSB010000485.1 GCA_026193295.1 Lysobacterales bacterium | reverse complement strand
CCAGGCCGATATACTGCGCATCGTCAGTGAACGGGTACAGGTCGACATAAGCTGAGCACTTGCCGGCTTGGGCTGCCGCATACTCGCCGTCCTGTTCCAGTGCCGCGTCGTACCAGCGCACCGCTGCCTGCAGGGTCTCCGCCTTGTCGGGCAGCAGTGCTGCCTCCACACCGCGCCGGTATAGCACGTACACATCGAGGCTGGGGTCATCCGAAAGCCCCTCGGCCGCGTCGCGCGTTGCCGGCGGCAGTGCCACGCGCAGGTTGGCCACGGTAAGCCGCGTGATTTCGTCGCGGATGTCGAAAAAATCCTCGCGCAGGCGGTCGAAACTCCGCGACAATACGTGAAACCCCGTTTCCGAATCGATCAGCTGGACGATGATGCGCATGCGGTCATTCACGATCTGCACGCTCCCCTCGACATACAGGGCCACCCGCAGTCGGTCTCGGACCTTGCTCGAGGCGGAGTTGGGCTCCAGCGTGAACGCATCGCCGCGCGATGAGACCAGCAAGCCGGGGACGCGCGACAGTCGGGTAATCACGTCATCGACCAGCCCGTTCGAGAAAATCTGTGTTTCCTCGCTGCCATCGAGATTCAGGAACGGCAGCACGGCAATTGAGTTGTCGAGTACGGGCGGCAGCTTGACCACCTCGACGGCCGCGGCCTCGGGTGCCGGCGGCTGCGGCAGGCCGATGCTGCTGTCGTAGACGTACACACCCACTGCCGCGATGACGAGCGCGGCGATGACGGACAGGTAGGTTCTGCTGAACTGCCGCTTGCGCGCGTCGATGTGGGACGATTGGTCCAGCACCGCACGGCCGTCGCGGAACTCCAGGAACCACGAGAGGGCGATCACGATCGGGAAGCCGGCGATGACCAGCGCGGTGACGAAGGTACCGGCCCAGGCCGGCAGGTGCAATTGGTCGAACACGATGTCGGCTACCTGGATGATCAGCCAACCCGCGACGAGGTAGGCGATCGCGGCTTCAAACACGCCCCGTTGTTTGAGGTTGTCGAAGAAGCCCAGCTCATTGACCGGCGGAGCGTCGTCCGCCCGCTTGATGTTACCCGTGGCCGCGCTGATCGGCCTCGGTTCGACGATCAGCCGGTAACCGCGTCGAGGCAGTGTCTGGATGAATTCGGGGTTTTCCGCGTGATCGCCGAGGGCATTGCGGATTTCGCTGACCGCGCGCCCGAGCGCGTCCTGGCTGCCCTGGCCAGCGCCCCATACGCGCTCCATGATGCTCTCCCGCGTGACCAGCCGGGTGGGGTTGGAGGCGAGGGACAGCAGGACTTCCATCGCTTTGGGCGGCAGATGAATCTGCTTGCCATCCCGCACCACCTGCCCCTTGAGCGGTTCGACGAGCAGGTTCTTGAGGTAAAACCCGTGCAGGAGATCGGAGTCCACGTAGCCGCCTCGGCAGGTAACGTTGCCCGAATGATAGCAGAGCCTTGCGATGTGGCGTGCCAGACCCGTTTCTTGCGGGCCCTGCGCCAACCGTGGGAGTGTTTTTTGAGAACCCAGGGTCTTGCGAGTAGACCTAATCCTCGGGGCTTGCCAGTTGCTCGGCGAGTTTTCTCAACAGGGCGGAATGGGCGTCAATGCGCGTTTGCAGTCCGACCCGGTCGGCAGGCGTCTCGAAGACCAGTACCGTGCCCGCTTCCGGGCCCGGTCGTGGCTGTCCGTCGACGATGATCGATCCGGCGCTCATCAACTCGTCGATCGAACCGTCGACCACCGGGCCGATGATGCCCCCGCTGATCGGCTCGCCAAACCGGGTCTCGCCGCTCATTTTCAGTGGGATACCGTTTTCTTCCAGTACACGCACCGCGGCCAGTGCGAGAGGATCGGCCGTCCCCAGTTCGCCCTGCGAGTAGACGTAGCCCTCGCTGATCAAATTGTCTTCGTGCAGATCGATGCTGATGGCCGGAGGGTAGCTCGCTGCCTGTCGCAGAACATAGGCCGTAATGGCATCCGCCTCGGAGCTGGACGCGGCGGGCGCTCGGGCCAACGCCGGGTTGTCCGGATCCACCAACAGGTGCGAGGAGTCGCCGACGCTTTGTCCCTCGACCGTCTCCGAGTAGGTCGCCATGTTCAGGTAGCGCCAGTTGTTCACGTAGCCGTGGGGATTGTTGAGGGGCAACAGCACAACAGGCCGTTGCTCACCCAGGATGGCGATAGCCTCGATCGATGCCGCGATCGCGTTGGGTCCCGCCGGTTCTTCGCCATGGATGCCCGACAGTATCCAGACTGCTTCCCCGGCTTGCGGCGTGCGCAGCGCGATGATCGGCAGGGGGTAGGCCCTGCCCTGCGGCTGGGACTGGCTGACGATATCGAGCCTCCAGCCCTTCTCCAACAGCGTCTGGTATGCGCGAAAGAGCTCCTGTATCGGCAGCCTGCCGTCGGGATGCGTTCGAACCGCGTTGCTCAGTTCCAGGCTCGCGGCGGGGGCGGGGCCAACGAACATCGAGGACGCGATCAACAAGGGCACCAGCCAGGCGGACACCTTGCCCCTGGCCTTGGCTAACACAACGGGTAATTCAGGTTTGCTTTGCACGGTATGCATCATACGCCGTCCGGCAGGCAGAACTGAACGGTGCTGAAAAATGCGTGAAATTGCCGGCAGCAGGCTTCACAAGCTTTGCGGCTGCTCTGGATCATTGTCCTGCCGAGCCCATTTGCTATGTTTTGGATTGCGGCGAAAGCAATTCGTGGCCAGACACAGAAAAACCCACGGAACGGCCACAGCAGCCGTCGGAACAAGAGGTTCAAAGGGCATGAACGACGACTACCGAAGCATACCGCCCCACACCGCGGTGTTTGCCAACCGCGTGAAACTGATCGGCACCGAGGCCGCCTTCGGGTTTGGCTCGCGCATTCTCGCTGTGGAAAAGACCGACGGTGAACGGGTGATTCGTTGTAACCTGGGCCAGCCGGATTTTCCACTGCCCGAGCACATCGCCGAGGCCGTGATCCGGTCGATCCGGGCCGGCCAGACCACCTACTGCGACCCCCAGGGCCTGCCCGAGTTGCGCGAGGCATTGGCGCGCAAGATCGCGGCCGACCGCGGCCTGGACGAGATCGACCCCGAGCGTGTGGTGGTCTACCCGGGTGCGCGGCCATCGATCGGTTTCGCCCAGCAGTCCTACTGCGAACGCGGTGACGAGGTCATCTACCCGACGCCCGGCTACCCGCTGTACGAGTCCTATATTCCCTACGTCGGTGCCCAGCCGGTGCCCATCCGCCTGCGCGAAGACCACGGCTTCTCGCTGACCACCGAGGAACTGGAACCACTGATCAGCGACCATACCCGACTGATTTACCTGAATTTCCCGTCAAACCCGACGGGCGGCGTCGCCAGCCTCGAGCAACTGCGACCGCTGTCTGAACTGATCCTGGAAAAGACACCTCCCAATGTGCGGGTCTACTCAGACGAGGCCTATGAGTCGATCGTCTTTGACGGCGAGAAACACGTCTCGATCGCCTCGATTCCAGGCATGGAGGCGCGCACCATCATCGCCTCGGCCGTGTCCAAGACGTACTCCTGGACCGGCGGCCGGGTCGGCTGGGCCGTCTACCCCACCGTGGAAGAGGCCAAGGTTCACCGCAATCTGAACATCAACTACGTGGCCAGCATCCCGCCTTACAACCAGGTCGGTGCGCGGGTGGCGCTTGAATCACCGGAAAGCGAGGTGGCCATCAAGACGATGAACGACGCCTTCCAGCGACGCCGCGACCAGGTGGTGGCCGGCCTCAACGCGATCGAAGGGGTACATTGCCAACTGCCGAAGGGCGCGTTCTACGTTTTCCCCAACATAGGGGGTGTGGTGGAGAGCCTCGGTGTCGTGGAAGCCTACGACGCTCTGCCCGGGCATGTGCGCCGCGAAACCAGCCCGGCCACGCTGTTCCAGTTGTTCCTGCTGCACCACTACCACGTGGCCACCATGGACCGGCGTTCGTTCGGGGCTCTGGAAAGCGAGGGGCAGCACTTTCTGCGCCTGTCCGTTGCAACCGGGGCGAAGGACCTGGCCGAGGCGGTGACCCGCATCGAAGCTGCGGCCCGCGACGCAAAAGGTTTCAGACAATTCGTGGCCTCGGGAATCCAATTGACCCTGTAGGAGCGGCTTCAGCCGCGACCGGGGGGTGAATTTCCCGATCGAGCGCACGCAAGAAAAGCAGGAACGGTTTTCGGCGAAGCCGAAAGAAGAGCCTGCTGAATGCCGTCGTGCGTGCCTGCTGAATGCCGTTGCGCGTCGGTCCTGCAGATTGCCTAGAGCAAATCGTAAATCGTTTCCAGGCGCCCGCTCAACTCGTCCTCGGTGAAACAATACCGCATCTCGAGGAACCGCTTGCGGAACTCAGCAACCTGTGGCTTGACCGTGGCGCGGTCGACAACCACGTCGCGGATCAGTTCGGCCAGTTCGCCGAAATCCTCCGGCCCCATGCCGAAGCGGGTCATCTCGGATACGCCCATGCGCAGCGAGCCCGAGGCGGTGAAACCCTCTTCTTCCGGCGCCGCCTGGTAATTGACGATGATGTTGTTTTCCTCCAGGCGCTGGGCCACTTCAGGTCCCCTGGAGTAGCCCACTTCCAGCAGCACCTGGTGCGTTTCGGTGAAGGTCACGGCCGGGTCGCCCGACACTTTCAGTCCGCAGTCGTTGAGCGCCCGCGCGAAGGCCTTGGCGTTGGCGAGAACCGCCGGTTGGTAGACTTCCTTGAAGGCGTTCATCTCGTAGGCCGCCATCAGCAGGCCCAGCAGCGTGCCGAGGTGGTGGTTGCTGACCGCGCCCGGGAAGGCGCGCCGCTCGACCGCCTCCCAGAATGGGAAGCGCGTGTCGTCCTCGGTGAAGCGTGAACCGATGATGCCGCGCTGCGTGCCGTAGAAGGTCTTGTGGGTGGAGCCGGTGACGACGTCCGCGCCGTCTCTGAAGGGCTCCTGGAAATGCGGTCCGACCAGTCCCAGCACGTGCGCCATGTCGTACATCAGCAGGCAATCGAGGTCGAGCTCGTCGATGAAAGCGCGCAGCTCGGCCACTGGCTCGGGGTGCAGCACCATGCTCTTGCCGAGAATGGCGAGTTCCGGGCGGTGCTCCTCGAGCAGCTCGCGGGCCGCCGCCGTATCGATCTTGTAGGGATTGTCGGGCAACACCGGGAAATTCACCGCCGCGGCTTTTTCCGTGCGCGGATCGCGTGCAACGTAGTCCTTCAGCGCGCCCATCGGCTGCGAACTCAGGTGGCCGCCCTTGATGATGTGGTTGTTCATCACCATGCGCATGCGCCGCTGCTCACTCTTGCGGTCGGCGCGGTTGAGGTAATCCACCATGGCGCTGAACACGGTCATGTTGGCCATCTGGCCGGAAACCAGCCGCGCCTCGATCGATGGACAGCCGAGGTAGGCCGACATCTCGCTCTTCAGCGCCTCCTCGACTTCCCAGATGAAAGCCGTGCCCTGGTAGTAGAACACCTCGACCTCGTCCAGCGCCTTTACCTGTTTGTGCTCGGCATAGCGCCCCACCGGGTCCATCACCGACAGCAGTTTCACTGCCGGTGACAGCGACATCTCCGAAGGGATCAGGTTGATGCAGTCCTGCTGGCGCCAGCGCGTGTTGGCGATGGCATCGTCGAGCAGAGCGCGGGCCTTCTGTGCGGGCTCCGCCTGCGTTGTGGCCGATGCCTCCTCCCCGGGCCGCGTGTGCACGATGGAACGCGCGAACGGCGGCGCCTCGCCGCGCAGGAAGTAGGGCACGATGGTCGCGGTCGTGCGGCGCCCGCGGATCTCCACCTCGACCTCGTCGCCGTCCCACAGTGTGCTGGACACCAGCGCCATGGCGATGGCGCGCTTCTGGCTCGTGTCGGTGAAGCGGGAATCGACCCCTTCGCCCTCTGAATCCCAATAAGGGACCATGGTGCCGCTGGTCACGTAGCCCACGTGCCCGGTGCCGTGGAACACCTTGTCGCCGGGGCGGGTGATGCCCTTGCCGGACAGTTCCAGCAGCAGCACGCGCTGCGGCAGCGCCGTGATGTCGGCGAAGTCCTGGTCGAGGATGCGTTTCAGGGCGTGGAACTGCGCCAGCAGCGGTTCGCGGCCGATGAACTCGCCCTTCAACGGCGTGAAACTGACTGCAAAACGCGACAGGTCGGAGGCGAAGGCCGGGATCTCCTTGCCTGCCGGATCGAGGCCCAGTTCGTGGCCGTAGAGCGGCAGGCCGGCTTCGAGGCGCAGCGAGTCGCGCGCGCCCAGGCCGACCGGCACCGCACCGCGATCGGTCAGCAGTTGCCACAGCTGCACTGCAGCGCCCCGCTCGATGAACAGTTCGAAACAGAGCGGTTCGCCGGTGTAGCCCGTGCGCGCCACCAGCACCCGCGCGCCGTCGATCTCGACGACGCTCAGCTCGTTGCGCATCGGCTCGGGCAATTCACCTTCGATGATCCCGGAAAGAATCTCCTTGGCCAACGGGCCCTGCAGGCTGAGCATGGCGACCTCGAAAGTGCGGTCCACCATCCCGGTTTGCGGGAAGCGCGCACGTTCGCTCTCGAGGTGGTTCCAGTCCTTCTCGCGATTGGCGGCATTGACCACCAGCAGGAACTCGTCCTCGAAGAAGCGGTACAGATAGGCGTCGTCGATGATGCCGCCCGCGGCGTTCGGGATCATCGTGTACTGGCCCAGTCCCACGTCGAGCGCCGCCGCGTTGTTGCTCAGCACGTGTTGCAGGAACGGCAGCGCCTGTTCGCCGCGAATGAAGAAACGGCCCATGTGCGAGACGTCGAATAGCCCGGCTTGCTTGCGCGTCGCCAGATGCTCATGCAGGATGCCGCCCCGGTATTGCAGCGGCATGTCCCAGCCGCCGAACTCGGTGATCCTCGCCCCGTGTCCGAGGTGGCAGTCGTAAAAAACCGTTCGCAATGCTTCGCCCATTGACATTTTCCTGGCTATTTGCCCGCAACAAACCTTCGAATGATCTCCCACTGCGCTGCGCCGTGCATGCCCGCCTGCTCGAGGCAGACGTCGCCCGGGCCGCTGCCGAGGAAGAAACCCTGCTTCCAGGGGTAGTGCGTGAACTCCCGGCCGCGCGGCGACATGATCCAGCGGTAGGTCGTGCCCGCCGTGAAGCCGCTGAACATCATGGCCGAGGCGGCCGCCACATCCGGATAGATCGTCTGCCGCTCCAAGGGATCGAGGCGGTCGAACAGCTCGGCGCTGGCCACGTAGTATACGTCGAGATTCATGCCGGTCTCGCGCAAGCGCGGCAACACGTCCTTGACGAAGGCATAGGCCACGTCGCTGCCCTGGTAGACGACGGTGCCCTCGGGCTGACCGTTGGCGGCAAGCAGCTTATAGACGCCCTTGACCGAGGCCTCGGGCGGGGCCAACCCCAGCGCGGCGCGGTCTACAATCACTTCCGAGGGTCTTGTTACGAATGGCGCCAGTACCGCCGGGCGCTGCAGCAGTGCTTCGACTGTCAGCGGCCACAGGTCGTTTGGATCCCACGGTGTCAGCGTAATCATCACGTCGCCGGGAAAATTCTCCTGGAAAATCTGCAGCGCCTGTGGCTCGGCGTGAGTGGGGCCGTCCTCGCCGGTCTTGACGCCGACGTGGCCGCATACCACCACGAAGGTGCGGTTCGGCTCGCCCGGCGCACGGTGGCGCAGGGTCTGCTGGCCGATGCCGTGGGTCTTGGCGCAGATCGTGTTCAGCGGCGCGATGAAGGCGCCGTAGGACGAGCCGACCCCCATCTGGTAGCCCATCGTGGCGATGCCCGAGCAGATGCCGCCCATCGCGTCTTCGGTGATGCCGCCGGCCGAAAACAGCCGAGAATCGGGGTTGTCGACCGGGTGCCAGAAGCCCGCGCCGAAGCCGGAGCTGATGCTGGCCACATTGGTCGAGCCGTACAGGTCGGCGGCTGCCGCGAACACGGCGCCGCCGGTCAGCGTGTTGACGTGGTTGAGGCAGTGGGCCAGCGAGCCGCGCAGGGTCTGGGCCGAACCGATTTCGTAGGTACAGCCCGCGGGGCGCTCGAAGGGCGAGACGAGCCGCTCGGAGTAGAGTTTTTCAAGTTCCGGGGCGCCGGCGCGCAGGCTTCTCGGGGCGGCTGCGTGTCGTTCCTTGCACTCCAGCACCCAATTGCCCAGTCGGCGGGTGAATTCGGGATTGGATTCGAAGGCCTGGCGGATCGTCAGCAGCGAATCGTAATAGGCCTGCTCGACGGCTTGCGGGGTCTTCTCGCCGGTGAAGCGCGGGAAGTTCAGGCCAAGCTCCTGCTCGAACGGTCGCAGCGCCTGCAGGTACTCCTCGCTGTAAAACTCGTGGCCGGCGCCATGCGACTTGCAACCCTCGATGCCATAACGCCAACCCTTCACGGTGCGGTAGACGAGGCCGGTCGGGCGGCCGTTGTTCAGCGCCAGCGCCCGCTCCTGTGCCGCCCGGATCATCGCGAAATCGAAACCATCCGACACGTAGATCACGTTGAAGCCGTGCATGAGCAGGAACTCGCAGGGGTCCCACTGCACATATTCGCCGCGCTCCGCACCTTCGCGCGTGACCCGGTTCGAGTCGATCGAGGCCTGGTTCCAGTCCACGTGGAAGTAGAGGTTGTCCAGTCCGGAACTGGCCGCGGAAGCCAGCGCCTCGGCCACCCGGCCGGGGGTCATGCCGCCCTCTCCCTCGATGATGTGCACCGCCGGCGCAGACTCGCGATACATGTCCTTCAGCGTCAACGCCAGCCCCACCGAACTGGCCACGCCAACCCCGCTGGGACCAGTCGAAAGCCACACGAAGGGCGTCTCCGGCGTGGGATGCCCATCCAGTGGTTTTGCCTTGTGTTTCAGATACAAAGGCGTCTTTGTGATTGGGTTCTTGCGGAAGCCCAGCAAGTCCTCCAGGCGCAATTGCTGGAGCAGGTCGGCCGGCAGGGCAGCAGCATCGGTCTGCCGCACCACCTCGTTGCGGCAGGCCCACATCGCATACAGCCCCAACGCCTTGTGCCCGGCGGCGTAGGAAATGATATCGGCCGTGCGGTCCATCGGGTCGGAGAAGTCGTACTCCATCTGGCGCAGAACCAGTGACGCCACGAACCGCCCGCTGGACACGCTACCGCCAGGGTGCCCCGAGGAAGCGTGATTGAACATCACCGCGCACAGCGTGCGGTAGCAGAGATCGTAGAACTCGAGGCTGGCTTGTTCTTCGGCCGGCAAGACCGAACAGGTAGCGGGGTCGATGGTGATGAATTCGGTGCCGCGTTCGTTCAGGTCCATGGCGTACAACCTGGGTGCGTGTGACATGTGGAAATTCCTTTCAGCACTCGGCTCGTCTTTCTTCGAAAAAAGCCTGCAGAACCGATTGATGCAGTTTGGCAGATGAATTGCACCAAAAGCAGGACAATGGGGGAAGGAAAAATGGGAGCTGGGTGAATCTAGGTCAAATCCTGCGAATCGCCAACCTGAGACCGGACCTGTGGGCATTTCCAGCCGGCGGATTCCCCCGCGTATCGATAGTCGAGATTGAGCCTGTTTTGCAGCCATTGACAAGTTTAGAATGAACGTTCATTCTAAATAAAGTGTGGCTCTGGTATGCCCATCCCGGGCAATCCAAACTATTGCTTTCAGGTTCCGTTCTCATGAACGCATTCATTCGTTGCTTCGTTGCCGTCCCTTTGCTGGGTTTAACGCTGGTTGCCTGCGAACAAAAACAGGCCCCGGTCATGCAGGCTTCTACGCCAGAGGTGACCGTGGTTACCCTCAAGGCGCAACCCGTCACGCTGACCCGTGAGCTGCCCGGGCGCACCAATCCCTTTGTCGTTGCGGAGGTCCGTCCCCAGGTGACGGGAATCGTCAAGGAACGGCTATTCACCGAAGGCAGTCTGGTAAAAGCAGGTCAGCCGCTGTACCAACTCGACGACGCCACTTATCGCGCCGACGTCAATAGCGCAAAAGCCCTGTTGGCTCGCGCGCAGGCGGCGGCGGACATTGCACGATTCAATGCCGACCGCGCGGAGCAATTGATCGGATCCAAGGCGATCAGTGAGCAGGAATTGATCAACGCCAGGGCGTTGGAGCGGCAGGCGGAAGCAGATGTAGGCGTCGCCGAAGCGCGGGTTGCCAGCGTCGAAGTGCAGCTGGGTTATGCGCGCATTACCTCACCCATCGATGGGCGTATCGGCAAGTCAACAGTGACCCGGGGCGCCCTGGTCACGGCCGACCAGGAGGCGCCACTGGCTACCGTGCAGCAACTCGATCCCATTTATGTCGATTTGACGCGCTCGGCGAATGAACTGCTGGAACTTCGCCGGAAGCTTGCCAGCGGAGCCGTGCGCCAAACCGAAGGAATCCCGGTAACCATAATCCTGGAGGATGGAACCACTTACACCCATGAAGGCGAATTGGCCTTCACGGATGTGGCCGTCGACCCGATGACCGGCAGCTATGCACTGCGCGTGGTGGTGCCCAATCCTGACGGTCTGTTGATGCCCGGCATGTATGTGCGCGCTACCGTCAGTAACGCGGTGCTTGATCGCGGACTGCTGGTGCCCCAGCAGGGCGTGGTCCGCGACGCCAAGGGTAATGCCAGCGCCATGGTCGTCACAGCAGACGGTACCGTGCAACAGCGCGCCGTGCAGGTCAGCCGCACGATCGGCGATCAATGGTTGGTGAGCAGCGGATTGGCTGAAGGGGACCGCGTGATCATCGCGGGCCTGCAAAGAATCCAGCCGGGAATACCCGTTACGGCAGTCGAGCGCCAGGCGCAGTAGGGGCGGCGGCCATGGCACAGTTTTTTATCGGCAGGCCAATTTTTGCGTGGGTGATCGCCATTATCATCATGCTCGCCGGTGCGCTATCGATCACGCAGTTACCCATTTCCATGTACCCGGACATTGCGCCGCCGACCGTGACGATCAACGGATACTACCCGGGTGCGTCGGCCAAGGTGGTGGAAGACTCGGTAACCCAGGTCATTGAACAGAATATGAAGGGTCTGGATGGCCTGTTGTACATGGCTTCTACCAGTTCAGCCAATGGAGGTGCCGCCCTTTCCCTGACCTTTGAAAATGGTACGGACCCGGACATTGCCCAGGTACAGGTACAGAACAAGCTGCAACTCTCCATGCCGCTGCTGCCACAGGAGGTTCAGCGGCAGGGTGTAAATGTGGGCAAGGCGCGCAGCGGTTTCCTGATGGTCGTCGGCTTTGTGTCCTCCGACGGCAGCATGGACAGGAGCGATATCGCCGATTACGT
>JAPHSB010000396.1 GCA_026193295.1 Lysobacterales bacterium | reverse complement strand
GTCGCCGGCATCAAGGATGTGCATGGTGCTCCGGTCGGGGATACGGTGACGCTGGCCAAGGACGGTGCGACAACCCCTTTGCCGGGATTCAAGAAAATGCAGCCGCGCGTGTTCGCCGGGTTGTTTCCAACCGATGCGGACAGTTACCCGGATCTGCGCGAAGCGCTGGATCGCCTGCAACTCAACGATGCGTCGCTGCAATTCGAACCGGAAACCTCCGAAGCCCTGGGTTTCGGCTTTCGCTGCGGCTTCCTGGGCCTGCTGCACATGGATATCGTCCAGGAGCGCCTGGAACGCGAATACGACATGGACCTGGTGACCACGGCGCCTACCGTGATTTACGAGGTCGAGCTCAACAATGGCGAGGTCATCAGCCTGGAAAATCCGGCCCGGCTCCCGGAAGCCGGCAAGATCGCCGAGGTGCGTGAACCGATCATCGAGGCGAATATCCTGGTGCCGCAGGACTACGTGGGGGCGGTCATCGGGCTGTGCGAGGAGAAACGGGGTGCGCAGAAGGGCATGCAATTCATCGGGGGCCAGGTCTCCATTCGCTACGAGCTGCCGCTTTCCGAAGTGGTACTGGATTTCTTCGACCGGTTGAAATCGGCGAGCCGCGGTTACGCATCGTTCGACTACCACTTTCTCAGGTTCCAGGCGGGTCCGTTCGTGCGTATCGACGTCCTGATCAACGGTGAACGGGTCGACGCGCTGTCACTGATCGTGCACCGCGAACAGGCCCAGCGGCGGGGTCGCGACCTGGCGGTCAAGATGAAAGAGCTGATTCCAAGGCAGATGTTCGATGTGGCGATCCAGTCGGCCATCGGCTCGCAGGTCATCGCCCGCACCACGGTCAAGGCGCTGCGCAAGAACGTGACCGCCAAGTGCTATGGCGGCGACGTCACACGCAAGCGGAAATTGCTTGAAAAGCAGAAAGCCGGAAAGAAGCGCATGAAACAGGTGGGCCGGGTGGAAATTCCCCAGGAGGCATTTCTCGCTGTGCTGCAACCGGACAACAAGAGGTAGTATCGACGATGAAACCCGATTTTTCACTGCTGCTGGTGCTGCTGACCGGGCTGACCGGTGTAATCTGGCTGTTCGACAGCTGGCTGTTGCGGCGCCGGCGGATGGATCGGGCCGTGCAGAAAGACCTGCAGCGGCCGCGCGATCCGGTCCTGGTGGAGTATTCCCGGTCCCTTTTTCCCATTCTGCTGATCGTCCTGCTGTTTCGATCGTTCCTGTTCGAGCCGTTCAAGATCCCATCCGGATCCATGATCCCGACGCTTTTGATTGGTGATTTCATCGTGGTCAACAAGTTCGCTTACGGGCTCAGGCTGCCGGTGCTGAACCGCAAAGTGGTCTCTATCGGGGAGCCGGAGCGAGGCGATGTGGTCGTCTTCCGCTATCCGGTGGATCCCAAGGTCAACTTCATCAAGCGCATGGTCGGACTGCCCGGAGACACCATTACCTACCGGGACAAGCAGCTGTTCATCAACGGAGAAGCGCTGAGCACCGTTGCGCAGGGCCGCTATGCGAGCAGCGACATCAAATGCGATACGCCTCGCGCTGATGCCATGCTCATGGAGGAAAAACTGGGCGACGCGAATCATGACATCCTGATCCACGAGAACTCGGCTGGCCGCAATCAGCAGTGGGTCGTGCCGGAGGGGCATTATTTCGTGATGGGCGATAACCGGGACCGCAGCAATGACAGCCGTGAATGGGGTTTCGTGCCTGAGAGTCACCTGATGGGGCGCGCGGTCGGCATCTGGCTGAATTTTGACTACAAGAAAGGGTGTGGCGACCTGTCTCGGATCGGCAGCGGGATTCACTGATACCGTTTTACTTTTTCAGATCATGCGGTTGGCGCTATAGTATGCATGTTTCAGGACCCTGCGAGCGGGCGCACAGTGGAATCTTCACGATCCGGGGTCGATTCGGGATCCACAACACAAGGAAACAAGTGATGGACAAAAAAATCAGTAAAAACAAGGGGTTGACGCTGATCGGTTTTCTGATCGTCCTGGTCGTCGTGCTGTTCTTCGCCTATGCCGGCATGCGGGTCATCCCGATGTACCTGGAGTATAACGCGCTGATTGGCGCCATGAACAAGCTGGAAAACGATCCCATGGCGAAGTCGAAGTCTCCCAGCCAGATCAAGGACAGCATCCAGCGCAGCCTGTGGGTGAGTTACGCCAGCAACAACATAAAGCCTAACAACATTCGCATCTCCAAAACGACCGATGGCATCAAGGTGCGGGTGGCTTACGAAATCCGCGAAGACTTCCTCGGCAACATCGACATCGTGGGCAGCTTCGACCGCACTGTCGTGCTGAGATGACGTGTTGAGAGATTCCGTAGCCGGGATCGACTACCGCTTCAACGACCCGCACCTCCTGCGCGAGGCGCTGACCCACCGCAGCCTCGGTGCTGCCAACAACGAACGCCTGGAGTTTCTCGGCGATGGCGTCCTCAACCTCGTCATCGCCATGCGCTTGTACGAGTTGCGGCCCGAGGCGCGTGAGGGCGACCTGAGCCGCATGCGGGCCCGACTTGTGCGCGGCTCGACGCTGACCGAAGTGGCCACCTCGATGGATCTCGGCCAGGCCATCAAGCTCGGCGAGGGCGAACTGAAGTCCGGCGGATTCCGCCGTGCATCGATCCTGGCCGACGCATTCGAGGCGCTGCTGGGCGCCATCTTCATCGACGGCGGTTACGAGGCTTGCCGCGAGGTCGTTCTGAGCCTGTTCGATCCCCTGATCGACAGGCTGCCCGATGCTGAAGACCTGAAGGACCCGAAGACCCGGCTGCAGGAGTGGCTGCAGGCACGGGGCCGTGCCTTACCTCAATACGTTCTGGTGGATGAGGAAGGCGCCGACCATGCCAAGAAGTTCCACGTGTCTTGCCGGCTGACCGACGACGGTACGGAGGTCGAGGAATGCGGCCGCAGCAGGCGCAAGGCGGAACAGGCCGCGGCGTCCAGAATCCTCGAGCTACTGCAGGGGACGGTGACCGGGTGAACGCTGACGACCCAGGCATGTCAGCGGATTTTCGCTGTGGCTACGTGGCGCTGGTCGGACGCCCCAATGTCGGAAAATCGACGCTCATGAACCGGATACTGGGCCAGAAGCTCAGTATCGTCACGGCCAAGCCACAGACGACGCGACAGCGTATCGCCGGCATCAAGACCACGGCGCAGGGGCAGGTGATATACATCGATACACCGGGTATCCACCTCGCGGCCCGGCGTGCCCTGAATCGCTATATGAATCGTATCGCGCAGGCTTCGTTCCAGGACGTCGACCTGATCCTTTTCCTGGTTGAAGCCCCGCGCTGGACCAAGCAGGATGAGCACGTTGCCCGGACGCTGGCCCGCGTCGATGTGCCGGTGGTGTTGGTAGTCAACAAGATCGATCTCGTCGCCGACAAGGCCAGGCTCCTGCGCTTTGTGGCCGAGGAAGTCGGGGCCGACCGTTTCCGCGAAGTACTCATGGTGGCCGCCCGGACCGGCGACGGAGTGGCCGACCTGGAGCGCGCTGTGTTGCGCTTCCTGCCGTTTTCCAGGCCGTTTTACGACGAAGACCAGTTTACGGATCGCAGTGAGCGCTTCCTTGCGGCTGAATTGATCCGTGAGCAGTTGATGCAGCGCCTGCACCAGGAACTGCCCTATGCACTGACCGTGGAAATCGAAGAGTTCAAGCGAACCGGGAGTGTGCTGCGAATCGGCGCCATCATCTGGATCGAGCGGGAAGGTCAGAAGCAGATAGTGATCGGTAAGGGCGGTAGTGTACTCAAGCAGGTTGGCACAGCGGCAAGACACGAATTGCAGGAGTTGTTCGGCGAACCGGTCTTCGTTCGGCTGTGGGTGAAGGTCAGCCGGGACTGGTCCGACAGCGAACGGGCGCTGCGGCAATTCGGCTACGACGATTGACCGCACATGCGTGCCCAGCTGGAACCTTCTTTCATACTGCACAGCAGGCCCTACCATGAGTCCAGCGTGTTGTTGGAGGCCTTTTCGCGTGAACATGGCCGCATCGGCCTGGTTGCACGGGGCGCGCGGGGTGCGCGTTCACGCTGGAAAAACATGCTGCAGCCGTTCCGTCCCTTGCTGCTCAGCTGGACCCAGCGAGGTGAACTCGGAACCTTGACCGATGCCGACCAGGTGGCGGCCCCCCCGGCACTGGCCGGTGAACCCCTTTTTTGCGCGCTGTATGGGAACGAGTTGCTGGTCCGTTTTCTGCAGCGCTCCGATCCGCATGCGGGGCTGTTTGACCAATACCGCCGAATGCTGGCCGAATTGGCCGATGGCCGGGCAGCGCAGCCCATATTGCGCCTGTTTGAATACCACGTATTGTCGGCGGCGGGATTCGGTCTGCAACTGGAGCATGACAGTGTCTCGGGACAGGAGATTCGCCCCGACGCATGGTACCTCTACCAGCCCGAGTCCGGACCGGTCCTGCGGGGGCGAGAGAACGGACCGGCGGACGAACTGGTTTCCGGTGCAGCGCTGCTGGCGCTAAAATCAGGCGTCATCGGCGAGCAACATCTCAGGGAGCTGAAAAACCTGATGCGCAAGCTGATCCGATACTACCTGGGAGACCGGGTGATCAACTCCCAGCAACTGTTTTCATGAAGGGCAGGCGAGGAACGAGACTATGGCTGTTCTACTAGGCGTCAATATCGATCATGTGGCTACCATTCGCCAGGCCCGTGGCACTTCTTATCCTTCGGTCATTGAAGCTGCACGGCTGGCCGAGCTCGCCGGTGCGGATTCCATAACGGTGCACCTGCGCGAGGACCGCCGTCATATCCAGGATGCTGATGTCGAGTCACTGTGCGTGACCACGACTACGCGTATCAATCTCGAAATGGCGGTTACCCCCGAAATGGTGGACTTTGCCCTGCGGCAAAGTCCTGCGGATGTTTGCCTGGTCCCGGAAAAACGCAACGAACTGACCACCGAGGGTGGTTTGGACGTTGCGGCCAATCCTTCCACAGTGGCTGCCGCTGTCGCGCGCCTGCAGGCTGCAGGGATCCGGGTATCGCTGTTTATCGACCCCGATCCGGACCAGTTGCGGGCTGCCGCTGCGGCGGGCGCCCCTGTGGTTGAACTGCATACCGGCACCTACGCCGATACCGCAGGGGAAGAACAACAGCGAGAGCTCCAACGCCTGCACGAGGCCTGCCTGCTCGGACACGAGTTGGGCCTGCATATCAACGCCGGCCACGGCTTGCACCTGGAAAACGTGCAAGCTGTAACCCGCCTGCCGCATATGACTGAGCTGAATATCGGCCACTCGATTATCGCTCGTGCGATCTTCGTCGGCCTGGACGAAGCCGTGCGCGAAATGAAACGGGCGATGCAATCGGCCTGAAGGGTCGATGTTCAGTCC
>JAPHSB010000348.1 GCA_026193295.1 Lysobacterales bacterium | reverse complement strand
TTGATCTTCTCGGGCATGCGGTCGGTGGCGATGTACTCCGCCGAGTATTTGCCGGAGGCCGGTGTCGATTTGAAGCCGTAATAGCCCCAGGCGATATCCAGTGAGAGGCCAGCGATGCCGCAGCCCCCCATGACCGGCGCCGAGTCCCCGGTGCAGTCGCACAGGCCGGACCAGGAGCGCACGACCCGGACGTGGGCCAGGTCGGGAAAGTACTCGACGATCTTGAAGGCCCGGTCCGCGGACTCTTCCCAGGTCGTATAGGAGTTCCACGACTGGAAGGCGTCCAGCGGCCCGCCGAGAATCAGGTCGCCCTTCAGGGTCTGCTGGGTGTAGAAGTGCAGGCGCGGGGAGGCGACGTAGTAGTCGAGGAACGGCTTCATCACCTCGGTCGTCATCACCTGCATCGGGATGGTCTGTACCGGGAATTTCATCCCGATCATCCGGCCGATTTCCGATGAATAGCCGCCGACGGCGGCATGGACCTTGCCCGCCGAGATCGGGCCCACATTGGTGTCGACGCCGGTGGCCCGGCCTTGTTCTATCCGGATCCCGGTCACCTCGACGCCGACACAGATGTCCACCCCGAGCCGGCCACAGGCCTTGGCATATCCCCACAGCGCCGCGTCGTGGTGGACCGTTCCGCCTTCCGGGTGATACTGGGCGCCGACAATCGGCAGCGCCGGCCGGTCGCTGGTGTCCAGTGAAGGGACCATCTTCTTGATCTCTTCCGGGCTCAACATGTCGATCTTGATGCCCGCCCGGCGCTGACTGTCGCTCAGCATGCGCATGGCGGCCAGTTCCGGGTCGCTGTGGGCCAGCGCGATGATGCCCTTCTTCTGCACCATCAGGTTCCATTCCAGTTCAGCGCTCAGCCCGTCCCACATGGCCAGGCTTTCCTTGTAGAAAGGCAGGGTCTCGTGCGCGCGCTTGTTGGAACGGACCATTTCCGTGTTGCGGCCGGAGCCGCCATAGCCGATGTAACGTCTTTCCAGCACGGCTATGCGTTTTACCTGGTGGTAGCGGGCCAGGTAATAGGCCGTTGCCAGGCCATGCAAACCGCCGCCGATGATGATCACGTCATAGCTCTTTGCAGGTTGCTTGAATTGCAGGAGTTTCTGTGTCGTGGCCATCATCGTTCCTGTGCGGAATTGTCCCTTAATGCGCGATCAAAGCGCGGTCGATACCGGATTTCCATGTATTGGCGCAAGAATAACAAGCCATCGGTCACCGCAGTTGATAATTGGGGACAAAAATTTGCTTATGAGTGACAAACTCGCCGGGCGCGTTGTAGCGCCCGGCGGCAGGCAACACCAGGACAGGTGAGTGCTCAGAAGCGCCAGAGCAGCTCGAACTGGTAGACATCGAAACTGGGGTCGGGGCCCTTGAGGTCGACCGCTCTCATCGTGTACGCCGCACGCAGGGCGATCACGTCGCTGACATCCCAGCGCAGTCCCGCGCCCGCGGCATACGACAGATTCCAGTCGCTGTAGGTGTTGTAGAAGCTGCTGCAGACGTAGCGCCACAGCCACGGATCCCACCAGCAACTGGTAACCGGCGGGCCGTCCGCCACGTTGGAATCGATGTAGGTGTAGCCGACGGCGCCCTCGACGAAGGGCGTGATCGGCCCTTCCAGGAAATACCAGGTGGCGCGCAACTGGGGTGTGAAGAAGTTGGCCTTGTGGCTGATGGATTCGATATTTTCGTCGCCCGCCGGCTGCGGATCGACGAGATAACGGGCCTCATAGCCCGGCTTGTTGAACAGCAGGTCGGCGCTGATTGCGAAATGATTCGTATAGTTCCAGCTCAGTCCCAGGCCCAGGCCGGTGCTGCTGCGAAAATCGATGCCGGGGCCTTGCGCATCGCCAATGCCCTCGGAACCCTGGTATTGCGCCGCCACGGTGGCCTCCCAGGTGCCGGCGCGCTGCGGCGCCTTGACGCCCTGCGCCAGCACTGCCGGTGCGAAAAGGATCAAAAACAACAGGGTAAGTTTCTTGCTCATGACAGATCGTCCGTTGCTCGTTGCTGCGTGAATGTTGGGTTGACGGATGGTTTATCCGACGTGCGAGATTAGCAGGCGGCGGTTCGCTGGGGTTGTGAGGATACGACAAGATTTTGCTTTTGAGTGACAGGTTCGTCGGACATGTCATTCATAAGCAAAAAGCTGTCCTGAATTACCAACCACTACCGCCGGTTGCTTGTTATTCTCCCGGCATCGTCAAAAATACTTGCAATCCCAAAAAAGTGGGGCCGGATACCGCCAGGCGGAAGGAAGTCCGGCCTCGTCGTTTGGGACAATTTCATATTATTCCGCTAGTCTAGGCGGCGGCTATCAACTCAAAGGAAATCTCATGCGACAGGTCAAATCGGCAGGACTGAACGGAACGTTGTTCCGTCGTCGGATGTTCGTCCAAGGCTGGGCGGCCCTTGTCGGCATGAGCTCACTGTTGCTGGTTGCCTGCGGCTCGGGCTCGAAGGAAGCCGCCGAGGCGCCGCCCCCCGGGGTGCTGGTCGCGCAGGTGGCGATGCGGCAGATATCGGAGACCGTCGAGTATGTCGGCCAGACCGTCGCGGTGAACGACGTCTCGCTGCGTGCCCAGGTCGAGGGCTACCTGCTGGAGCGAAAGTTCGACGAGGGCCGCGATGTCGAGCAGGGCGATGAGCTGTTCCTGATCGATCCTGCGCTGTACAAGGCGGGCGTGGCCGCCGCCGAAGGGGCGGTCGCCGAGGCGCGGGCAGCGGTCTCGCGGGCGGACAAGGATGCAAAACGCTACCGGTCGCTGGCCCAGAAGCAATCGGTCAGCCAACAGGCTCTGGACAAAGCAGAAAGCGAGTTGCTGCAGGCGTCGGCCATTCTCAAAACCGCCGAGGCGCGGCTGTTGAAGGCGCAGATCGATCTGTCTCACACCGTCATCACGGCGCCGATCAGCGGCCGCATCGGGCGGGCCGCCGCCAGCGCGGGCGGCCTGGTCACCCCGCTGACCGGTGAGCTGGCCCGGCTGGTGGAGCTGGACCCCATCTACGCCAATTTCAGCGTCAGTGAGCGGGATGTGATCGCGGCAAAGCGCCGCTATCAGACCGGAACCGGGTTTGATCTGGACGCGGTCGAGGTCACCCTGCGTCTCCCCGACGGCAGCCTTTACGAGCACGTGGGGCGGGTGGACTTTATCGATAACGTGGTAGACCGCAAGACCGGCACGATCGTGCTGCGGGCCCGCTTCGACAATCCGCGGAAGTTGCTGGTGCCGGGCCTGTATGTCAGCACCATGCTGGGACGGGAGGAAACCACGGACAAGCTGATCATCCCGCAGTCGGCGGTGCAGGAAGACCAGGCCGGGATGTTCGTGATGGTCGTGGCGCCGGACAGCACGGTTGAACTGCGTCGAATATCAACCGGCCAGGCCTATGCCGGCGAGCTGGTGGTCAATGCCGGGCTGGAGCCGGGCGAGGAGGTCATCGTCGAAGGCATCCAGAAGGTCCGGCCGGGCCTGGTGGTGGATGCCAAGCTGGCCCCCAGGCCGTCGATGCAGCAGGGAGTTGAGGCGGGCGCCGGCGACCAGGCCGAGGAGCGCTAGACCATGTTCAGCGCCTTTTTTATCGAAAGGCCGAAGTTTGCCTTTGTCATCTCCATCGTCATCACGGTTGCCGGCCTGGTGGCCATCGGCGCGCTTCCTGTCGCGCTGTATCCGGAGCTCGCGCCACCCCAGGTGCAGGTGATAGCCGTCTACCCGGGCGCCGATGCCGAAACGGTTTCTGACACCGTGGCCGGTCCCCTCGAATCCAAGATCAACGGCGTCGACGACATGATCTACATGTCGTCCAACAGCGCCAATGATGGCACTTACGTCCTGACCGTGAGCTTCAAGGTAGGCTCCGACCCGGACATCAACACGGTCAACGTGCAGAACCGGGTCAGCCAGGCCATGGCGGAACTGCCGGAAGAGGCGAAACGCCAAGGTGTGACCACCACCAAGCAGTCCACCAGCATGCTGATGGTGGTGAACCTGTTCTCACCCGACCAGACCTACGACACGCTGTTCCTGAACAACTACGCCAACATCAATGTCACTGATTCCCTGGCCCGGGTGGACGGGGTCGGCAAGGCATCGATCCTGGGGGTGCAGGATTACGCGATGCGGGTGTGGCTGAACCCTGAATCGCTGGCCAGTCTCGGGCTCACCACCGACGACGTGATGGCGGCGCTGCGCGAACAGAACGTGCAGGTGACCGCGGGGCAGATCGGCGGCTCGCCGGCGGCCCCGGGCACCCAGTTCCAGTGGAACCTGCGCAGCAAGGGCCGGCTGGGCACCCCCGAGGAGTTCGGCGACATCATCGTCCGGGTGGGTGAGGATGGCGCACGGGTGAGGCTCAGCGACGTGGCCCGCATCGAGCTCGGCTCCAAGAACTACGACGCCTACGGCCTGTTCAACGGTCAGCCCAGCGTGGTGCTGGCCATCTACCAGCTGCCGGGGGCCAATGCCCTGGCGGTAGCCAGAGGGGTCAGGGCCGAGATGGAGAAGCTGGCGCAGCGCTTCCCGGAAGACCTGGCCTTTGACATCGCCTACGACTCCACCGAGTTCGTGGTCGCCTCCATCGACGAGGTCAAGGAGACCCTGTTCATCGCCGTCCTGCTGGTGGTGCTGGTGGTGTTCGTATTCATCCAGGACTGGCGCTCCACGCTGGTGCCGACAATCGCCATCCCGGTGTCCCTGATCGGCACCTTCGCCGGCTTGTTGGCGCTGGGCTACTCCATCAACCTGATCACGCTGTTCGGGCTCATCCTGGCCATCGGTATCGTGGTCGATGACGCCATCATCGTGGTCGAAAACACGCAGCGACACATGGCCGACGGCCTTTCGCCCAAGGACGCCACGAAAAAGGCCATGGGGGAGATTTCCGGCGCCGTCATCGCGACCACCCTGGTGCTGCTGGCGGTGTTTGTACCGCTGGCCTTCGTGCCCGGGCTCACCGGCGAGCTGTTTCGCCAGTTCTCGGTCACCATCTCGCTCGCGGTCGCCATCTCCTCGGTCAACGCGTTGACCCTGAGCCCCGCGCTGTGCGCCACCCTGCTCAAGCCGGATAGCGGCACGATGGCCACCACCGGCCCGTTCGGCGCGTTCAACCGCGGTTTCGACCGCCTGACGGAGGGCTATACCCGTTGGGTCGCCGGCATGCTGCGCCGCAGCGCCGTGTTCATGCTGCTGTTCGGGGTGATGGTGGCGTTGACCGTCTACCTGTTCGGCCGGATGCCATCGGCCTTCGTGCCGCTGGAGGACCAGAAGTCCTTCATGGTGGACACCCAGTTGCCCGAAGGGGCGTCATTGCTGCGCACCGAAAGGGCGATTCGCGAAGTAAACCGTATCATCGCCGAACAGCCGGGCGTGAGCGACGTGATCTCCGTCCCCGGCTACAGCATCATCAAGCAGGGCATCGCCTCCAACGCCGGCCTGTCCATCGTGGTGCTCGATCACTGGTCGCAGCGCGGCAGCTCCGAACTCCACGAGCAGGCCATCGTCGACGCGGTGAGCCCCAAACTCAACGCCCTGCCGTTTGCCACGGTGTTTCCCTTCCGTATGCCGCCGATCCCCGGCCTCGGCAACACCGGCGGCTTCGAGTTCATTCTGCAGTCCACCGCCGGCGACACGCCGCAGAACATGGCGGCCGTGCTCGGCGGCCTGGCGGTGGCCGCCAACCAGACCCCGCAGCTGAACTCGGTGTTCAGCACCTTCCGGGCGTCGGTGCCGCAGATCTACCTCGACATCGACCGCGAGAAGGCCAAGACCCTCGGCGTGCCGCTGAATGCCATTTTCAACACCCTCGCGAGTTCCACCGGCAAGGCCTACGCCAACGACTTCAACAAGTTCGGCAAGACCTACCAGGTGCTGGTGCAGGCGGACGCGCCGTTCCGCCAGAACGAGTCGAACATCTACAGTCTGCAGGTGCGGAACAATGACGGCGACATGGTGCCCCTGCGCACCCTGGTAAAGGCCGAGCCGCTGTTCGGCCCGGACCAGGTCAGCCGCTATAACATCTTCCGCTCCATCACCATCAACGGCTCGGCGGCGCCGGGTTACAGCTCGGGCGACGCCATCGAGGCCATGCAGAAGCTGGCCGATACCACGCTGCCGCCGGGCTATACCTACGAGTGGACCGGGCAGGCCTACCAGGAAGTCATCGCCAGTGGCCAGGGGGGCATGATCTTCGCCATGGCCCTGCTGTTCGTGTTCCTGTTCCTGGTGGCCCAGTACGAGAGTTGGTCGATCCCGATCCCGGTGCTGATGTCGGTGCCGCTGGCGATCCTCGGCGCGGTCCTGGGCCAGACCTGGGCAGGGCTCAACAACGACGTGTACATGCAGGTGGGTATCGTGCTGCTGATGGGGCTGGCGACCAAGAACGCCATCCTGATCGTGGAGTTCGCCAAGGAGCAGCGCGAGCAGGCGGGGTTGAGTATTTTCGACGCCGCGGTCACGGCTGCCCGGCTGCGGCTGCGCGCGGTGCTGATGACCGCGTTTTCCTTCGTGCTCGGCGTCATCCCGCTGGTCATCGCGACCGGCGCCGGCGCCGCCAGCCGCCGTTCCCTGGGCACGGCGGTGTTCAGCGGCATGGTTGCCGCCTCCATCCTGGTGCCGCTGTTCGTGCCCATGTTCTACGCGGTGGTGCAGCGCATCCGCGAGAAGGTCAAGGGGACGCCGCCGGCTGCGGCCGCCGAGGCCCGGGCGGGTGCAAGAGGGTAGGGGTCGAGCGTCAGATAAGCTGCGCAACCCAATCCGGCAGCGGGCCGCCGGGCGCCCATTCTATCTCCCGTTCCGGGTGCTCGATCAGCACGTGTTGCAGCAGTTTCTGCGGGTGCCAGATCGCGGGCACCTGGCCGAGGTAGCTGCCCCACATGCTGAAGGTCGAGCCCGAAGCGATCAGCAGCCTGCTGCGGGACAGGCCCAGCATGTCGCCGAGGCCGGAGCCGAAGTCCATGCGTCGCACGGCAGGCAGCGCAAGCAGGGGAGCGAGTTCATCCCCGGTGCCATCGGAGAACACGTAAGCCGGAGTCGCCCGGCCCGTAACCGAGCGCACGGCCTGCAGCGCGTCGATGTACCACTCCAGCGGCAGCACGCTGTTGTCAGTGTTCATCATGTCCGCATAATGGGTTCGCTGCACGAAGTCGCCGCGGCGCACGTGGATGGCGATCGGCGCGGGGTCGGGATCGGAAAACGCCTCGAGGTGCTGCGGCCGGGCGATTTTCAGCAATTCGCCGTAAACCCGTTCATGGTCATCACGGAACGGAGCGAACTTGTCGTCCATGCCGCGAAACTCGACCACCGAACCGGGCGGAGCACCGTGTTCGAGTGCTTGCTGCTCGGGAATCCAGCGGTAACGGGCCAGGCACCAGGGCTTGCGCCAGCCGGTGACATAGCGCGGGTTGGGCTGGAACAGGTCCGCATAGGTGCGATGGTCGTAGGGATTGACCCGCCAGTTCTTGGGCTTGAACGACTGCCAGGTCGGCCACAGCATCCGCCAGCCATGGCGCTGCGAGGCGGCAAGGCAACGCGCCCAAGTGAACATCAGGTTGCCCAGGCCATTGCCGCCGATGCGAATGAACAGCAGGTCCGTCTTCGAGAGGCGGGGAAAGGCGAAAACGGGTGGTTGTTTACTTCGATTCATGCGGTCTGACATCCTTCGGGCCATAATATCCCAATCATGAGCGATTCCATCAAACGTAAAACCCTTTTGCGCTGGACGGCCTGGTTCGCATTGGCGAATGCCGTGGTGTTCGGGCTGGTCAGCCTGCGCTACTTCGGGGGCGGCGTTCCGGCCGATACTCCACTGGCCTGGATTTACCTGGTTTCCGTCTACATTGGACACCACGTGCTGATCACCGTGGTGCCCCTGATGCTGCTGGCCGTGCCACTGATCGTGATACTGCCCCGAAGGCGCCTGTTAACCGCGGTCGCGGTGATCCTTTTCGCCGCGATGATTGCCCTGATGATGCTGGACAGCCTGCTGTGGTCGCAGAGCCGGTTCCACATCAACGCCCTGACCCTGAAAATCCTCGGCTGGCAGAGCTGGGTGTTCACGGTGGTCATCTTCGCGATCGCGCTGTTTTTCGAGAGCATGCTGGCCAGGGGGGTATGGAACTGGGTGCTGGCGCAGAAGCCCCGGCGCGGCTGGCTGATCGGCAGCTTTTGCGCGCTGATGATCCTGGTTTCGCAGGGTATCCATGCCTGGGCCGACGCCGCCTATTATGTGCCGGTGACCGGCCTAGGCCAGATCCTGCCCGTCTATAAGGGCGTGACCGCGAAGTCGATCCTGGCCAATTGGGGCCTGGTGGATGTGAAGGAAAGCCGCGAGCGCGCACTGGCCCGCCGGGTTTCGCAGGACCTGGAAGGCGGCTCCGGCAGACTACTGCAGTATCCGCTGCAGCCCCTGCAATGCGCGTCGGACAAGCCCCTGAACCTGCTCTTCATCATTGCCGACTCCCTGCGCGGCGATGTCGTCACGCCGCAACTCGCGCCCAATATCACGCGCTTTGCCGCGGACCACGGCATGGATTTCCGCAACCATTTCAGCGGTGGTAATTCGTCGCGGATGGGCATGTTCAGCCTGTTCTACGGCCTGCCGCCCGGCTACTGGGCCAGCTTTTCGTCCTTACAGCGCCCGACCGTGCTGGTCGATGAGCTACAGGCGCAGGACTACCAGTTGGGCCTGTTCAGCAGCGCCAGCATGTACCGGCCGGTGGTGCTGGATCGCACCGCCTTCGCCAACGTGCCGGACCTGCGAATCGTGACGGAACCCGAGTCTGACCCCTCCTGGAAGCGCGATCAGAAACTGACCCGCGAGTGGTTCGAGTGGCTGGATGCCAGCAACCCGGAACGGCCGTTTTTCGGCTTCCTGTTCTACGACGCCACCATGGGCCGCAGCGTGCCGCCGGACTACCCGGAGCAAGTTCGGCCGGCCAGTGACGATCATTACGCAGTGGAGTTCGCCAAGTACCAGTCAGCCGTCAGCTTCGTCGACAGTCTCGTCGGCACCGTGCTCGATGACCTGCGAGCGCGCGGTCTGCTGGACCGGACGGTAGTACTGATCAGCGCCGACCATGGTGAGGAGTTCGGCGAGAGCGGCGAGAAGCTGGATAACCATGGCTCCGGCTATACGCGCTATCAGCTGGTCACGCCGATGGTCCTGGCCTGGCCCGGCAGGCAGACGGGCGTCACCTACCAGCACCGTACCTCGCATTACGACATCGTGCCCACGCTGATGCAGGACCTGCTCGGCTGCAGCAACCCGGCCACCGACTACAGCGTCGGAACCAACCTGTTCGAAGAGAAGCCCTGGGACTGGATGGTGGCCGGCAGCTATTACAACTATGCCGTGCTCGAACCGGACCAGGTCACGGTCACCTTTCCCAACGGGCTCTACGAAGTGCGTGACTGGGACTACCGCCTGGCGACGAACCCCAGGTTCCGCGGTGATGTGCTGGAAGCAGTTTCCGAGCAGAACGCGCGCTTTTACCAGGACTGATCCGGGCGGCTCAGGTCAGGGCAGGTAAGGTTTTCCGTAGCGCCGCAGCTCGGTCGTTACGGTGCCGTCCGGCATGACGCTGACCACGTACAGCCGGTCGTATTCGTCCGCCTCGTCGATAGGGCCCCCCGGTTCGCCACCCAGCATTTCGACCAGATCCGGCGTGGTGTCGCTGTGACCCACGACCAGGCTGCGGTGTCCGGGGGTCTTCAGTTCAGCAACGAGCGCATCCATTTCGTTCCAGTCGTACAGCATGACCTGCAGGCCCAGTCGGTCGGCGAGTGGTGCGGCCGTTTCGCGGGTCCGGGCGAAGTCCGTACTGTAAATCGAGCCGACACCTGACGCGCGCAGCAGCCGGGCGAGTTCCTCTGCCCGTTGCTGCCCCGCGGCGGTCAGGGCAGGGTCTGTGCCGATCGCCTGCTTTTCCGCGTGGCGCACCAGGAAGATCAGCGCGGGTTCTGACGGCTCAAATTCGGCCCGTGTGGATGGTGCCACCCAGCTGCAGGCAAGCGCGGCCGCGAGCAGCGCCGCGCGCCAGCGCCATGGTGACGCACGCTGCAGATCTACCTCGTCACATTGACGCGCGGGTCCAGCTTGCCAAACCCATCCACATCGATGTCGTAGAAGTAGTCTCCCGTCTTAATCGTGGTCGGTACGCAAATCACCAGTTCCTTGTCGGGGTCGTACTTACCCGACGTCTGGGTGATCCAGGCATTCGGGTTGCCGGCGCCCGGCTTGCCGACCACGGTGACGGTGGTGGTGTCGTAATTCCGGGGGCCATTTTTCGGGTCCAGCTTGAATACGAGCGCCAGTTGCTCCTTCTTGACCTCGGCCTTTTCCTTGACCTTCAGCACGCTGTCCTGCGAGTTGTTAACGCCATACGTGATGGTCACGTTTGACGCGCAGGAACTGTTGGTGCACCCGCAATCCGCGGCGTCGGTCGTCAGCGGCGCGTAGGCGCAAGCCGACAGGAGAGCAGAGGAAAACAGTGAAACGGACAGTCTCATGATGGCGTTACTTTTCATTGGATTCTCCCTCGGGACTCATACGATCTGTGCTGGGCGCAGTGACGGCATCCGCTTATAGCATAGCTCAATCAGCCGGAGTTGCGCGGCTCGACCAGGCTCCGGAAGCGTTGCTTGGTCCGAATCGACTCCAGTTGGGGGTCCTGAATCAACAGTTTGACGGGGTAGCCTCGATCAAGGGCCGCCTGGAAATCATCCAGGGCGCCCTCAGAGTTGCCGGCCCGCAGCCGGATCAGTCCCGAGTAGTAGTGACCGTAGGGGTCATCGGGGGCTGCGGCAAGGGCGCGGTCGATCAGAATTCTTGCTTCCCGCGGCCGGTCCAGCACGGCGCTAATCCAGGCCAGGTCCATCAGGTAAGTCGGGTCGTTCGGGTTTACCTCCAGCGCAGCGTTCGCCAGTTTCTCGGCCTTTTGAAACGCCGCGTGGGATGCAGCTTCCTGATTGCTCATCCACAGGGCGTCGCCGAGGTTGGACCAGGCCAGATGATCGTTCGGCGCGAGCTCGACGGACTTGCGCTGGGCCACGACTGCCTCATCGGTGCGGCCGAGGTAGTAGTACATCAGGCCGAGGTTTGCGTAGGTCGTTTGCGTAGGCGCAATTTCCAGCGCCCTCTGGTAAGTCCGCAGCGCAGACTCGAAATTGCCCGCCAGCATGTAGGCGGCACCCAGGTTATTCCAACTGGGCGAGTTCCTGGGGTCGAGAGCGACGACGTACTCGTACTCTTTCGCCGCTTCGGCATAGCGTCCCGACCGATACAGGAAATAGCCCAGTGCGTTGTAAGCAGACCAGTCGCCCGGATGGCGGCCAATGGCTTGCCGGTAACGCTCCTCGGCCTCGTCCGGCTTGCGCTGCAGTTGATAGATATTGGCCAGGCCGGTTAGCGAGGCTACGCTGTTGGGGTCGATCTCCAGGGCGGCAAGGTAAGCGGATTCCGCCTGCTCGTACTTGCCGGTGGCCGAATACAACTCGCCCAGTGCCGCGTGCACCACGTCGAGGTTCGGGTTGAGCTGCAATGCGCGCGCGCAAGAGGCCTCGGCTTCGCCAATGTAGCGGGAATCATCGGTTTCCGGGTAGAGCCAGACGTAGGCTCCGCACTTGCCGGCATGGGCTGCGGCGTAATCGCTGTCCTGCTCCAACGCGGCGTCAAACCATTCCAGCGCCTTCCGCAGCGTCTCTGTTGAGCGCGGCAGCAGCGACGTCTCCACGCCGCGTCGATACAGCACGTAAACATCCAGGCTGGGATCGTTCGACAGGCCCTCGGCGGCGTCCCGCGTTGCCGGTGGCAACGCCACGCGGAC
>JAPHSB010000344.1 GCA_026193295.1 Lysobacterales bacterium | reverse complement strand
CGCACCCGGGCCAGCCGCTTGGCTATGTCAGTCATGGCGGTATTCTAATCGATGGGGTTTAAGAAGGGGTCGGCAGAGAAGGGGGGCAGAGTAAGGGACCCCAGGCCGCTTGGTCGCGAACGACGTTCGCTCCTACAGCCAATGCAGGCGTTGGCCGACATACAAGCCTCGGCCCGGGCTGCACACTGAACCGGCTCCAGTAATCCGCTCGACATTTGACCTTCTATACATATAATATATGCATTAGCGCCCGTGGACATCGAATACGACCCGGCCAAGGCCGCCTCAAATGTGAAGAAGCATGGCGTTTCATTCGAAGAGGCCGCAACGGCACTGCTGGACAGCATGGCTCTGGCGATGGAGGACCCGTATGCCGAGGGGGAACGTCGCTGGGTGCTGATCGGAATGAGCGACAGGGCGCGGTTGCTGACGGTCGTATACGCACTGCGCGACAACAGGATCAGGCTGATTTCAGCCCGTAGCTCTACCAAACGCGAGACCAGGACCTATGCGCAAAGAGTATGACTTTTCCAAAGCGAAGCGCGCCAAAGACGTGCCCCACCTGGCCAGGCTACAGGCTGAAGCCAAGGGCAAGACGCGGATCACGATCATGCTGGACAACTTCGTCATCGAGGCCTTCCGCGAACTGGCCGAAGTGGAAGGGATCGGTTACCAAACGCTGATCAATCGCACCTTGCGGCAGGCCCTGACCGACGAGCAGATCACCGAGGAGTCACTGCGGCGGGTGATTCGCGAGGAGATTGGCCGCTACAAGTAGCAGCGCGTAATGGCACGGGGTCAGAGCAAAGGGACAGAGTAAATAACTCCGTCCTTTTACTCTGACCCCATCCGCTCTGGCGCGCTAGAATCGTATCCAACATCAACTTGCAGGAGCGTTCTACATGGCGAGCGAATCGCTACAGCAACGCCGGGATCGGGCCCTGGGTTCCGGCGCGGAGCTCTTCTATGACACGCCGCTCGAGATCGTTCGGGGCGAAGGCGTCTATTTGTACGACCGTGACGGGCGGCGCTACGTCGACATGTACAACAACGTGCCCTGCGTAGGACACGCCAACCCGGCCGTGGTCCGCGCCATGGCCGAGCAACAGGCAACGGTGAACACGCACAGCCGCTACCTGCACGAGGGCATCGTGTCGTTCGCCGAGCGGCTGATCGATCTCAATCACGATGGCATCGAGAGCGTGGTGTTCAGCTGCAGCGGCACCGAGGCCGTCGAGGTGGCCATTCAAATCGCTCGCCTCGTCACCGGCAAGCGCGGCCTGGTGTGCACGGATGCTACCTACCACGGCAACAGCGAACTGGTCGCTTCACTCACCAACGTCGGTTGCGCGCCGAACCAAACAGGCGAGATCCGCGGCTTTCCTTTTCCCGAGCTGTACCGGCCGCTGCAGCAGGGGCTGAGCGAGGAGGCGCTGTGCGAGGCCTATCTCGCCCGTGTCGCGTCGGCTATCGAGAGCCTGAAGAAAGAAGGCGCCGGCTTCGCGACCCTGATCCTGTGCTCGATCTTCGCCAACGAGGGCCTGCCCGACATTCCGGCAGGTTTCATGGCCCGGGTCACGGATCTCGTGCACCAGGAAGGCGGCCTGGTCATAGCCGACGAAGTGCAATCGGGGTACGGCAGAACCGGCCGCTGGTGGGGCTACGAGAAAACCCGATTCCGCCCGGACATCGTCGTGACGGGCAAGCCGATGGGCAACGGTTTGCCGCTTGGCGCCACGGCTGCGAAAAAAGCGTGGGTTGATGCCTTCCGTGCCGAGAAGGACTATTTCAACACCTGTGCAGCGACTCCCTTGCAGGCCGCCGTGGGCATGGCCGTGCTGGACGAAATCGAGCGCCTCGATCTGCTCAAGAATGCGGCCAGCGTGGGCGACCGGCTAACGAAGGAGCTCAGCAGCCGCATGGACAGGTACGATGCGATCGGCGACGTGCGCGGCAGCGGCCTGTTCCTCGGCGTTGAATTGATCGAGGACGGCGAGGGCAAACGGCCGGACGCCCAAGCCGCCGTCACCCTGTCCGACCGCCTGAAAGACAAGGGCTTCCTGGTTTCGTATTCAGGTAAGTATGAAAACGTGCTGAAGATCAGGCCGCCGCTGGTGTTCTCGCAGCAGAACGCGGACGACTTCCTGGTCGCCTTCGATGCGTGCATGGACGAAATGTGAGTCAATCCGGATGACAGGCAACGGCAGCAAACTGCTGCACAAACGCACCGAGTTCGACAACTGGCGATCCCTCACCATGGGCATTTACATGGCCCTGGCCGGCTATGCCGTCATGGTGGGCATTCCCGTCATCAGTACGTCGTGGGTCAACAACCTGGGTTTCACCGAAGTCGAAGTCGGCCGGGTCGCCGGCGCCGACCTCGGCGGGCTGGCCATCGGCGCGGTGATCTCCGCCTTGTTCGTGGCCCGCGTCGACCGGCGTTACCTGGCCGCGTTCGCCGCGCTGATGGCGATTGCCGCGAACGCGCTGTGCATTTTTTACCTGAGCTACGAGGCGACACTCTGGTTGCGGCTGATGGCGGGTATCGGCAGCGGCATCTTCACCGGCATTGCCGTGGCAACCATCGGCGGCCACTCGCGGCCCGCGTTTGCCTTCAGTCTCGAGCTGTTCGCCTTTGCCGGCTCGCAGGGCGCCGAGCTCAAGCTGCTGCCGTACCTGACGATCGAGGGCATTTACATGGTGCTGATCGCGACCTACGTGGTCGGGCTGCTGTTCCTGTCGTGGCTGCCCCGACGCCCGGTGTACAAGGCACTGGACGTTGAGATCGATATCGCGGAAGCCGGTGGGCAACACCACAAGGAACACCGGCACGTACCGGCATATGTGCCCTGGATGGTGCTGATCGCGATCATTCTGACGTACGTCAACATCGGTGCATACTGGACCTATATCGAGCTGTCCACCGTCGACTCCAATGCCTCGCCGGACTGGGTCTCCAGCATGCTCTGGATCTCGTCCGTTTTCTCGGTCATCGGCTGCCTGTTCGCCGTGCTGCTCAGCAACCGCTACGGGCTGGCGCGGCCCTTGCTGGTCACCCTGGTTTTTCAGGCCTGTATCGTGCTGATGCTCGTTTTCGACATCAACAACGCCACCGTGGCGTTCAGCATGTTCTTCTTCAACTTCTGCTGGATTTTCGTCGACGTTTACCAGGCCGCGACGATCGCGAACGTGGATCATTCCGGCCGGTTTCCCGCGATGATTCCTGCGGCCCAGGGCCTGGGCAATTTCCTCGGCCCGAACTTTGCGGCATCGGTCCTGGCCTTCGGTTTAGGCTATGACGGAGTGTTCATACTCTGCGCGATGGCGTCCATCGCGGCGATGCTCGTGTATCTCTACATTTACCTGATGCTGAAAAAAGCGATCCCGGCCCTGGCTGACGCACCGTGAAGCACTGCGGCGGCATACCCATGCCTGGTCGGGACCGGGGTAAGCCGGTGGACGAGGCCCTGCCCGCATCCGAATACAAGCAGGCGGCATGGGATGCCGTGGCGTACTTCCCGGTGGAAGCCGAAGAGATGGCGCTGG
>JAPHSB010000505.1 GCA_026193295.1 Lysobacterales bacterium | reverse complement strand
CCCACTGCGATCATGCTGACGATGCGGATCTGCAGGTAGGGTATGCCCAGTTCGCGCACGGCCGTGTCGTCGGAGAGAAAAGTGAAGGCGAAGGGCGTTGCGAGGATCAGCAGAATGCAGGCCGGTACGCCGATCAGCAGCGCCAGGATCAGCCCGCCGTTCAGTGGCACGGCGGTTTCATCGCTGCGGCCTTCGCCGAGCCGGCGGGCCGCCAGCGCCTGCACGCCGGCCGACAGCCCGATGATGAAGGCGATCGCCAGGTAGTTGGCGAAACTGCCGATGCCGGTGGCCGCCAGAGCCTTGTCGCCGAGGCGCCCGACCATGCCGATATCCACCAGGTTCAGCACGTTCTGCGACATCATCCCGCCCATGATCGGCAGGGCGATGCTCCAGACCCGCTGGCGGCGTTCCCGGTCCGGGAAAAGGTTTGCGCCGCGGGCCAGTATCGAGGTCATGCGTCAGTCGGCGAAGACGGTCGTTTCGCGCGTCGCGGCGAAGCGGATGTCCGGCCAGCGTTCCTGGGTCAGTTGCAGGTTGACGCGGGTAGGCGCCAGGTAGACCAGCTGACCGGCGCCGTCTTCGGCCAGGTTGTTCTGCAGTTGCCGCGTGAAATCGTCCAGCATCTTGCTGTCGTCGCAGTCGATCCAGCGCGCGGTATGCACGTTGACGTTCTCGAAGCTCGCCTCGACCCCGTACTCGTTCTTCAGACGATAGGCCACCACGTCGAATTGCAGTATGCCGACCGCGCCGAGGATCAGTTCGTTGCTGATCAGCGGCCGGAAGAACTGCGTGGCGCCTTCCTCTGACAGCTGGGCCAGGCCCTTTTGCAGCGCCTTGAGTTTCAGAGGGTCGCGCAACTGGGCGCGGCGGAACAGCTCGGGCGCGAAGTGCGGTATGCCCGTGAACTGCAGCGACTCGCCCTCGGTAAACGTGTCGCCGATGCTGATGGTGCCGTGGTTGTGCAGGCCGACGATGTCGCCGGGCCAGGCGTTTTCCACGTGCTCGCGGTCCTGCGCCATGAAGGTCAGGGCATTGGCGGCCTTGACGGTCTTGCCCAGGCGCACGTGGTGCATCTTCATGCCGGCCTCAAAACGGCCCGAGCAGATGCGCATGAAGGCGACCCGGTCCCGGTGCGCAGGATCCATGTTCGCCTGGATCTTGAAGACGAAACCGGTCAGCGCGGTTTCGTCCGACTTGACGACACGCCCGACGGTTTCCCGTGAACCCGGCGCGGGCGCATGCTCGACAAACGCGTCCAGTAGCGGCGTGACGCCGAAATTGTTGATTGCCGAACCAAAGAACACCGGGGTCTGGTCGCCCGCCAGGTAGGCCGCGGGATCGAACACATGGCTGGCGCCCTTCACCAGCTCGATCTCGTCGCGCAGTTCCCGCGCGTCGCGGCCAAGACGTTTGTCCAGCTCCGGGTTGTCGATGCCGGCGATGATCTCGGCCTGCTGGGTGACGTAGTTCTTGCCCGACTCGTACAGGTGCACGGCGTCGTCCAGCAGGTGGTAGACGCCCTTCAGGCGCTTGCCCATGCCGATCGGCCAGGTGACCGGGGCACACTGGATGCCGAGTACCGACTCCACTTCGTCGAGCAGTTCGATCGGCTCGCGGCCCTCGCGGTCCAGCTTGTTGATGAAGGTGAAAATCGGCGTCTGCCGCAAGCGGCAGACTTCCATCAGGCGAATCGTGCGCTCCTCGACGCCCTTGGCACAGTCGATCACCATCAGCGCCGAGTCGACCGCGGTCAGGGTGCGATAGGTGTCCTCGGAGAAGTCGGCGTGGCCGGGCGTGTCGAGCAAATTGACGACGCGATCCTGGTATTTGAACTGCATGACCGAGGAGGTGACCGAGATGCCGCGTTCCTGCTCCAGCTTCATCCAGTCCGAGGTGGCGTGGCGCACGGCCCTCTTGGCCTTGACGGCGCCCGCCATCTGGATCGCGCCGCCGAACAACAGCAGTTTCTCGGTCAGCGTGGTCTTGCCGGCGTCCGGGTGCGAAATGATCGCAAAGGTGCGGCGGCGGGCGATTTCCTGGGTGAGTTGGGACATGTCGGTCTGGATGGCAAAAAGCTCGCCATTCTAACAGATGCGGCGTATCCGCGGTGCGGCGGTCGCGGACGCGCTCAACGGCGTTCTGCCGTGCCCTGCAGCATCTGCGCCTCCTGCGGAGCGGCTGGAACGCCTGCGGCGGTCTGAAACTTGAACGGCAGGGAAATCATCTTCATGCCTGCATTCTGCTGCACGGCGAAATGCAGGTGGGGTCCCGAGCTGAAACCGGTGTTGCCCGAGCGTGCGATCGGCTGGCCGGCGCGAACCCGGGCGCCCGGCCGCACGCTGACGCTGGCCAGGTCCAGGTGCGCGTACACGGCCATGGTGCCGTCGTCGTGCAGAATCCTCACCTGGTTGGCTTTGTCCACGAACTTGTCGCGGTCGGCGCCGCCGCGGTTGAAGTCTTCTTCCACATCCATCACGGTGCCGTCACGCGCCGCGAGTATCGCGGTACCCACCGGCATGACGATGTCGACCGCAAACTCGCTGTCCGGTGTGGTGTGGGTGCGGTCGCCCTGGAAACCCTGGCTGATCGGAAAGGCCTCATCGGCGCCGAAAGGCGGCAGCAGCACGAT
>JAPHSB010000335.1 GCA_026193295.1 Lysobacterales bacterium | reverse complement strand
TTTTCTTCGTTGCGCAGGTGCGCCAGGCCGTCGATGCCCGCGAGGCGTTGCGCGGTCTCGTCGCTCGACTGGTCGTCGACGACAATGACCTCGAAACCCGCCGCGCAGGTGGTCTCCGCCAATGAGCGCAGGCAGGCTGCCGTGTAAGCCCACTTGTTGTAGACCGGAATCACGATCGATACTTCGGGTTTTTCGGCCCGCGGAATTCGCTCCGGCGTGTCCGGATCGCCAATGGCTTCGATAGCGCGCGTATCGAGCGGTTCGGGCGTGTAGTGCTGTTGCTGCCGTTGCGCGCGCAACAGGGCGCCGCGCAGGCCGCGTGTGCGCAGCGTGCGGGCTGCCTGCGCCAGCAGCAGCGGCCAGCGGAGCGGGTTCCAGGCGCCTGCCAGACGTAGATTCGTCAGCATCCGGCCGGCCACGCGGAACGGGCGGGTGTAGCGCCAGGACCGGGTACCCAGCATCCAGTCGTGTTCGGTTCGCAGCCGTTCGTGCTCGCCTTTCAGATGTTCGTGCTCATCCGCAAGGGCTGCATGGGCCGTTGCCAGGATGCGCAATTCCTCCCTGCTGCGTGCGTGTTCCGCCTGCTCGTGGTCAAGTGCGCTGCGGGCTGCCTGCAGTTCGCCGAAGCGCGCTTCCAGCTGGCGCTCCAGGTCAGCGACCCAGCGTATTCGGCGCTCCTCCTCCTGCCGGCGGGCCCGCTCGCGTTCCTCGGCCCAGGCGGTGCGCTTTTCCACCTCTTCCTGCAGGGTCTCGGCCTGCCGCGCCAGGCGCCGATGGCTGGCCGCCAGTTCCTGGTATTGGAAGGCGCTTGCTGCAGCCTGCACTGCCGCTCCTTGTGCGGGCCGACTGATGGACCGCGGAGCGGGGCGCACCGGGCATAACTCCGCGTATCGTTGCACCATGCGGTTGGCGGATTCGGGATCGAAGGTCTGCAGCCGGGCGCGGACGTGTTCGATCTGGCCGGGATCGGCGGCGAGTTCCCGGATGCGCGCGACCAGCGATGCCGCATCCGGCTCGATCAGCCATCCGGTTTCGCCGTCGGAGATCCGCTCGGCCAGGCTGCCGACCCGGGTGGCGACAACCGGCACCCGCAGCTGCTGCATTTCTGACAGCGTATAGCTGAAAGTCTCGGGGACGATCGACAAAAGCCCGGCGACGTGTGGCCCGATCGTGGCAAGCAGGTCACGCAGTTCCTCCCGGCGATACTGGATGATCACGTCGACGTTTGGCTGACCGAAGAAGGCCTCGCCCGAGGGGCCCGCGCCGAGCAGGCAAACCCGCGCATAGCGGCCCAATTCAGGCAGCGCCTCCTGCAGCAGACGCTGGCCTTTCCCGGACTGTATCCGCCCGGGGATCACCAGCTTCAGACGGCCGTCTGTCCGGTGTTTTGGCGCGACTTCGGCCTTGCCGGGCAGAGCCGGCACGCCGTGCGGAAGGATTTCGATATCAATCGCGGACCAGGCCGGATCCAGACGGTTCAACAGCGCGACGACGGATCGGCTGGGTGCCACTACCCGCACGCCAAAGGTCACCACGGCTTCGCGCCACCGCTCGCCGAGCCTGGCCCACGCGGTGGCGTCCCGGTCACTGAGCTCCGGCTGCAGGCGATGCTGCCGGAGTGGCTCCTCCAGTTCGACCGTTTTGCCGTCTTCCAGGAACGGCTCCGGGTGCACGCCCAGCAGCGGCCAGCGCGGAAAATAGTCATGCAGCACCTGGAGGGTGGGCAGCCCCGTGGCCAGGGCGTCCAGGCTATGGCCGACCAGCGACGATACGATTACGCGGCCGACGCCGTAGCGGTCCACGACTTCCCTGACGATTTCCCGGTACGCGGGATGTTCCTCTACGCTCGACAGGATGGGTGGCTGCAGCCACCAACTCGCCACCGGGGCCTGCAGGTGATTGCCGAGGTACAGGGACAGGCGCTGACCGCAGCCGGCGTCGGTTTCGGGCCCTTCGGCCCGCAGCTGGAAATTGACGCCCGCGTGGTCGGCTTCGATGAATGTCTCGGTCCAGCGAGCCACGCCGCCGCCCCAGCTGTGGGTGACGTGCAGCGTCGCCGAGCCGGCGGTGACCGTGCGCCGCAGGTATTCGGCGAGCTCCGGATCTGCCGGGGGCGGTTCGTTTCGCAGCCAGTCGTCGAGGCGCTGGGTCAGTGTGCCCCAGGCCGGTGGCCGGCGCTCCTCGTGTGGCTGAAGTTCGTCGCGTCGTGCCAGCTCCGCCCGCGGGTCGTGCAGGTACAGGCTGTCCGCCAGCAGCAGGCGCCCGCCGGCGTCCTGCAGCCGGAACAGCGCATTGCTCGACGTGGTGTCCGGCCGGGCCAACGCGGCAACCGCGGCCGCGGACAGCAGGACCACGTGGTCCGGCCAGCGGACCCACTCGTGGACCTGGCCGGGGCCGAGCAGCGCAACCAGGTCCTGCAGGGCGTCCGGAGTGGCCGCGGCGGCCGGCGCGGTCGGCAGGCCGGCCCAGGGGTTGAGCCGCGGTTCTGCATTGCTCAGGGCGGTCAAAGCCACGGGTCCAGCCGCACCAGCCTCGAGTTCCCTCAGCAAAGAGAGCAGGGCTTGCTTCACCTCCGGGGCGATCCGCAACCCCTTTTTCGCCAACAAAAGGGGCAGGTCGGGCTGTTGCTGCCGCCAATCGAGTAAAATCGGCCCCAATGCCCCCGAACCCAACGGCTGGGAAAGACTCTCTTGATCGGGTGACGACGTGGTCATAGGGATGCGTTCGGGACTAAATCCAACCATTATGGTCAAAGCACCGGTTGCTGTCACCCGGTGAAGAAGGACAGGGAGTGTTGGCGCAAGACCCATGAGCAAATCCAGGAAAAAATCGGCAGGACGAAAGCCGAAAAAGAACCCTCGCGCCGCGGGTCGCTGGCGGCGTCGGTCATGGCGTCTGCTGTTACTGCTGGGCGGGGTTTTTCTCGGCCTGATGGTTCCCTGGGTGGCTTATCTGAACCACCAGGTGACCACCGAATTCGAGGGCCGCAAGTGGGATTTGCCCAGTCGGGTGTTTGCCCGTGCACTCGAATTGTACCCGGGGGCACCACTGAATCTGCGGGACCTGGAGCTGGAACTGCGGCTGGCCGGCTATCGCCGCGGCGATAGCGCCACGCGTCCCGGCCTGTACCGCGTTTCCGGCGGCACGGTAGAAATTTACCGGAGATCCTTCCGCTTCCCGGAAGGCGCCGAGGAGGCGCGCCGCATCGAGGTCCGGCTGGCCGGCGGTACAATCGACCGGATACGCGATGCCGCCAGCGGCCAAAACCTGGACCTGGCCCGCCTGGACCCCGCGGAAATTGCGTCGATTTATCCACTGCAAAAAGAAGATCGAACGCTGGTAGACATCGGCGACGTGCCCCCGCTCCTGGTCACGGGCCTGCAGGCGGTGGAAGACCGTCACTTCAACCAGCACCCCGGCATAGACTTGCGCGGCATCGGCCGTGCCGTGCTGGCCAACCTGAAGGCGGGGCGTGCGGTGCAGGGCGGCAGCACGCTGACCCAGCAACTGGTCAAGAATTTCTTCCTGACGCAGGATCGCACGCTCGCGCGCAAGTTCAACGAGGCCATCATGGCCCTGTTGATCGAGTATCACTACGACAAAGGCGAGATTCTCGAGGCCTATATCAACGAAGTATTCCTTGGCCAGCAGGGAGCCTACGCGGTGCACGGTTTCGGCCGTGCCAGCCTGTTCTATTTCGACCAGCCCCTCGAGCGCCTGGAGCCGCAACAGATTGCCCTCCTGATCGGGCTGGTCAAGGGACCGTCTTACTACAATCCGCGCAAGCACCCGCAGCGCGCCCGGGAGCGACGTGACCAGGTCCTGGCCATGTTCGCCGAGACTGGCCTGCTGTCGGCGCAGGAAGCACGGGCGGCGCGCGACGCAGGGCTGGGCGTCACTGAGAGGCCGCGGACCCGCGGCAGCCGCTACCATGCATTTGTCGATCTCGTCCGTGGCCAACTGGCCCAGGTGTATCGCGAGGAAGACCTGCGCACGGAGGGTCTGCGGATTTTCACGACGCTCTCGCCGTCCGAGCAGGAAAAAGCGCAGGCCGCGGTCGCGCAGGGCCTGCGGCAACTCGCCGAGCGGGGCTTGCCGGCCAGCCTGCAAGGCGCGTTGGTGCTCGCGGATGTCGCCAGCGGCGAAGTGCGGGCCCTGGTCGGTGACCGGGATGGCGACCGCGTGGGTTTCAACCGCGCGCTGAACGCCCGACGCCAGATCGGCTCCGTGATCAAGCCGCTGGTCTACCTGCTGGCGCTGGAGCACGAGTCCGATTACAACCTGCTGTCGCGGATCGAAGACCAGCCGCTGACCCTTCAGCAGGCCGACGGCAGTACCTGGCGGCCGGACAACTACGACGGCGTATCCCACGGCGAGGTGACCCTGCTGGAGGCGCTGACCCGATCCTACAACCAGGCGACGGTCCGCCTCGGCTTGAACATCGGTGTAAATCACCTGCTGGCCCGGCTCGATCAGCTCGGCGTTGATGCGGACGTGGACGCCGTACCCTCGGTGTTCCTCGGAGCCGTGGAACTTACGCCCCTGGAAGTGACTCAGATTTACCAATCGTTGGCAGCTGCCGGGTACAGCGTGCCATTGCGCGCAGTGCTCGCGGTGGAAACCGCCGAGGGCGGAGAGCTGGTCCGGTACCCCTTACGGATGCTCCCGCAGCCGCGGCGCGAGGCCATCAGCGTACTTAACTATGCGCTGACCCAGGTGGTGCAGCAGGGCACCGCCTCCGGGCTGCCGGCGCTGCTTGGCAAGCCGGTTACGGTGGCGGGTAAAACCGGCACGACCAATGACCGCCGCGACAGCTGGTTTGTCGGCTATACTCGTAACCGCGTCGCGGTGGTCTGGGTGGGCAATGACGACAACCAGCCGGCGAGAGTCACCGGCAGCAACGCGGCCATGCAGGTATGGGCTCGCCTGTTCCGGGAATTGCCGCTGGAACCGGTTGATCTGCGCATGCCGGATGGTGCGTCCTGGCTCTGGGTGGACCGCGGCAACGGTCAGCTGACAGCGGAGCAGTGTGGCAATGCGGTCCAGATACCGTTTGTCGCCGGGTCCGAGCCTGCCGAGATGACCAAGTGCCTGTCCGCGGCGCGGGAAAACGACAAGGAATCAATCTGGAGAAAGTTGTTTGGCAAGAAACAGTGAAGGAATAGTCCGACTGAATCATCCGTTGCCCCTGCTGACGCTGACCTTGTTGCTCAGTGCCTGCACTGGCTGGTCACCGACCGAGCCAGGTTCCGGGCCGGCTTCACCGTCTGCGGGTGTGCAGACACCGTCCAGCCAGGGGAGTAACGGGGTACAGGTGTTTCCCCTGCAGAATCCTGCTGTGAAGGACTTGCTCGCCGACGCTGGTTCGGCGGAATCCGTCGGTGATTACGGCAAGGCGGTGGTGTTTCTGGAACGGGCCCTGCGGATCGAGCCTCGTGACCCGGAGATCCTGCAGAGCATGGCCGAGGTGCAGTTGAAAAACCGCGACTACGAGCAGGCTCTCAATTTTGCGGTGAGGTCCTACGATTCCGGTCCACGGGTGGGGGAAATCTGCAGTCGCAATTGGCGAACGATCGCCGCGTCCCGAGAGCAACTCGGCGACCGGGCGGGTTCTGTCGAGGCGGCGCAGCGGGCTTCCGCGTGTGAGAGCACCCCGCCCGATCGACTTTGACCGCGCCGTGACGCCATCCCGCAGCGCCGGGCTGCTGGATGCGGACGGCCCTTTTTCCGCCACGCTGGCGGGTTTCGCACCGCGTCGGGAGCAAATCCGCATGGCGGACGCAGTCGAGCGCAACCTCGACCGCGGCGGCACGCTGGTGGTGGAGGCGGGTACCGGCATCGGCAAGACGCTCGCATATCTGGTGCCGGTCCTGCTCAGCGGGCAGCGGTCGATCATTTCCACAGGAACCAAGACCCTGCAGGACCAGTTGTTTTTCAGGGACCTGCCCCTGGTGCGGGAGACGCTGGGACTTAACATCCAGCCGGCCTTGCTGAAGGGCAGGGCCAATTACCTGTGCCTGCACCGGATGCAATTGGCGCGCACCGACGGGCGCCTGCCCACGCGCGAGGCGGTCGCCGAGCTGGAAAGCCTGGTGGACTGGTCGGCGCGTACCGTGGATGGCGACCTGTCGATCGCCGGGGTGGTCTCGGAAGACAGCGGTCTCATGCCCCTGGTGACCTCCACGACCGACAACTGCCTGGGTTCGGAATGCCCTCAGTTCGAAGACTGCTTCGTCGCCCGAGCGCGCCGCGAGGCCCAGCAGGCCGATGTGGTCGTGGTAAACCATCACCTGCTTTTCGCGGACATGGCCATCAAGCAGAGCGGATTCGGCGAGGTGCTGCCCGGCGCCGAGGCGTTCATTATCGACGAGGCGCACCAGGCACCCGAAACCGCATCACGATTCTTCAGTGTGAGCCTGTCCGCGCGCCAGGTCGAAGACCTCTGCCGCGACTTCCTCGCTGAATCGTCGGGCGTCAGCGGCGCCATGGCGGTTTTGCGTCATCCCGTCGCCGAATGTCTGCAGAAATTGAAGGAGATCCAGTCGTCGGTGGCCGAGCGAATGCCCGAACGAGGC
>JAPHSB010000464.1 GCA_026193295.1 Lysobacterales bacterium | reverse complement strand
TTCATGCTGCGGACCCTGCATCGCTTCCTGCCGGCCGGTCTGCCGGTATACGGAATGAAAATCGGTGATGTGGGTTTCCTGATGAACCGCTTCCGGGAGGATGAATTACTGGAGCGTCTGAACGAGGCTGATGTCGTTGAGCTGAATCCGCTCTGCATGATCGCAGTCACCGAGGCCGGCAACGAAACGACGGCGCTGGCCATCAACGAAGTCGCCTTGCTGAGGCAGCTGAACCAGGCGGCGCACATTCGCATCCTCGTCAATGGCAAGGAGAAAGTCGACGACCTGGTTTGCGATGGCGTGCTGGTCGCCACTGCCGCGGGCAGCACCGCCTACAACCTGTCGGCGCACGGCCCGATTCTCCCGCTTGGTACAGACGCGCTGGCCCTGACCCCGATTTCGCCGTTTCGCCCAAGGCGTTGGCACGGAGCGGTACTGCCGTCCAGTGTCCGGATCCGCTTCGAAGTTCTCGATCACTACAAGCGCCCGGTCAGCGCCACGGCCGATGCCGAAGAGATCCGCAACGTCGTGAGTGTCGACGTGTTCGAGGAGCGGAGTGTGACGCTGAAACTGATGTTCGACCCGGACCACTCCCTTGAGCAGCGCATTCTCGACGAGCAGTTTCTCTGAACCTGTCGCACCCGGTCACCGGGATACGCTGGCCGCTATTGCCGGTGAATGCGGCTCAGAAATACCATGCAATCTGCGCAAACAGACCGGGACCGCTGGCAAAATACCGCCCATCGACCGGCGACTCAATGCCGCCATATTCGCTGCCTGCCGGTCCGATCGGGATATTCAGGGCGGCTATGAACAGCAGGTTCTGCCTGACGTCGCACTGAGCGACCAGTTGGGCCAACGCCGATGGATCGTCGAGGTTGACGAACAGGTTCGGGGTCAACAGGAATAGTGGACTCATCTCGATGGTGGCGGACAGGGCCAGGTAATTGCGCGCGAGGGTGAACAACTCTCCGCGCTCGACGCGCCTCAGCAAATCCGGGTTCCGCAGCAGGTCGGCCGGTGCGTAGGCAGAGTTCTCCTGGCCGAAGCCGTTGTGATAGAACTCAAGCACGCCGCTGATGTTCCTGGCGCCCCAGTTCCAGGAGTAGCTCAAACTGGTCACGGCGGAGAGCAGGTCGTCGCGGTCGGTTCGGGTCCATGTAAGGTCGCCGCGCCAGACGGCGCCGCCCAGGGCCAGGTTGCCGCCCAGCCCGAGGATACGGTCGCCATAATGCTCGGCCGCCAGCAGGTCATACTCGTTCATGCCCAGGAAGCCGTGGTACTTGAAGGCCAGCGAAGAGTGATCCATCTCGACCCGGCCGGTAAATGGATCGCGCCGCACGACCGCCACGCCCTGCAAGTCATTGCCGTTATCGAAGCCATACTGGCCGTACAACATGTCGTCGCCCGTCTTGTATTCCCTGTCAACCGCTGCCGGGTCGAAGGGATTGAAGACATCCATCGGGGTGAAGACCATGCCGTTGCCCCAACTGATGGCCTGGCGCCCGAAGCGCCAGGCAGTGCGCTCGCTGGTGAAGCCGATGCTGAGCCGGTCGAGGCGGTGCACAAAGGCAGTGCGACTGCTGTCGCCAAAACCGTAGGTCAGGTTCCACCAGCGCCGATCATCATTGATGACCGCGTTCACCGGCAGGGCGGAGCCCGGTAACTGCTCAGCGAGGGGCAGCGTATCGGCATGGATCGCGATCAGCTGATAGTCGGCCTTCAAGTCCCACCGCTCGCGACGGGCAGCCAGTTTCAGCCGGGTCTCCAAATACTGGTCGATCGCTGCAGAGCCGAGCAGGTCCCGATACACGCTGTCATCGGGAAACGACTGGTGGATGAAACGGTATTTGACGTGTCCGCCAAGGGAGCTGGCCGTCGGCGTGCCATGGGTCGATCCGCTGGAACCCGACGCCTGCGCAAAGCCAGGAATCCCAGTAGCTAGATAGACCGAAATTAGAAAAAAAAATATTTTCATTCAATCAGATATCTGAATTTCATCAGAAACTACTTTACCATCGCGCATGCGCACCAACCTCTGCGCATAGCGCATGACGCGCTCGTCATGCGTCGAAATCAGGAAGGTTACGCGGTGGTTCTGGTTCAGTTCGACGAAGAGTTCCATAAGATGCTTGGCCGACACCGAGTCGAGATTGGCGGTCGGCTCATCGGCCAGGACCAGTTTGGGTTGGCTGACGATGGCCCGCGCCACGGCCACGCGCTGCTGCTGCCCCCCGGAGAGTTGCGACGGGCGACGGCCCTCCATGTCCTTAAGCCCGACTTCCTCGAGGATAGCCATTGATTTCCGCCGCCGCTCCGCGGCGGGTACCCCCTGAACTTGCATGACGAATTCGACGTTTTCGCGCGCTGACAGCACCGGGATCAGGTTGTAGGACTGGAACACGAAACCGATGTGATGCAGCCGCAGGTCGGCCAGCGCGCCCTTTTCCAGCAGGTCCACCCGTTGCCCGTCGATACTGATTTCTCCGCTGTCCAGTGCGTCGAGGCCGCCGATCATGTTGAGTAACGTTGTCTTGCCCGAGCCGGAGGGTCCGGAAAGGCAGATGAATGCGCCTTGTTCGATATCCAGCGAGACGTGGTCGAGGGCCTTTATGATGGCGTCGCCCTGGCGGTAGGTCTTGCAGAGTTCCACGCACTTGATTTCCGCCATTTCGGTGCTCCCTTCAGGTTTTCGCGATGGCCTCGACCGGCCGGTAGCGGGAGGCGCGCCACGCCGGCAGCAGGCTGGTCAGGATGCCGAGAACGATCACCACGGTATTGGCCATGACGAGGTCCTTCGGCTTCAAAGCGGGGTAGAGCGTGCTGGATGCGCCCATCATTTCGATGCCCTCGGCCACGATTGACAGGTCGATCCCATCACGTAGCGGCATAATGCTCGCGACGGCCATGACGTTGCCCAGCAGCAGCCCCAGGGTCAGCAACATCAATGCCTCCAGCAACACCTGGTAGAGAATCGATGCGGGCTTCATGCCGAGTGCCTGCATCAGACCGAATTCGCGCACCCGTTCGAAAACGGCCATCATCAGCGTGTTGACCAGCCCGAAGCTCAGGGCCATGAAGATGACGACGACCCAGACGAGGACGAACCCGTCCATGACGCCGAGCATCAGCCCCAGGTACGTATCCAGTTTGGTCCAGGGCAGCACTTCATACTGGCCGCCGGCCGCTTGCTCTACCCACGCATAGAGCGCGCTCGCATCCCGGTAGTCGCCGCCTTTGACAGCGATCTCGGAAATCTGCTCGCCCATGCCCAGCAATTCCTGTGTCGTGCCGATCGCGGCGTAAACCAGGTTTTCCTCCTGGGCGCTGAGCTTTCCTTCGAAAACGCCAACGATCCGAAAGCCACGGTCGGCGATCGAATTGTTCGGGCCCTGGCTCATGATCACGATGCGCTTGCCGAGATCCGTCTCAAGACGCTCGAGGAGTTTGCGCCCGACCACCAGGCCCGGGTCGTTCGGGCCTTCCAGGAAGCGGCCGGCGACGATGCTCGACGGGTCGAAGCCGACGGCGATTTCGGGCTGCGGATCGACGCCGAGCAGCATTACGGCGCGATTATTGCGCTCACTGGATGCCATCGCCGGCACTTTCACGCGGCGCGCCCAGGCCTCGACCGGGGGAGATCCGAGTGCCACGAGCAGTTCGGGTCCGGGTGGAGGCAGGCTGTTTTCGACGTTGGGGTCGTCCCGGTAATCCGGGTGATGAAGCTGGACGTAACCGGGCAGGGCATCGATGCCATCTTCGATCATCTGGTCCACCATGCCACGCATCAGCGCAGTCATGAAGATCATCGCCCACACGCCCACCGCGATGGCCAGCAGCATGATGATCGTGCGCCGCTGATTGCGCCACAGATTGCGCCAGGAGAGTTGGCTCACGGCCGTCAGCGAAAGCCCGTGGCCCGTAGCCATCAGGCCGCTCTCATTGCCGCGACCGGCCGCAGCCGATACAGGCGCAATGCCGGGTAAAGTGCAGCCAGCAGGCAGAAGCCGAACACGACGATGGGCCCTAGCAACATTGTGCCGACGGTGATACTGGGGTACATCGCACCCGGCAGGCTGTAGCGCGCCGCGACTTCCTCCATGCCGGGGTACGAAAAGCCGTTGATGCTGAAGTACAGGGAAACCAGCCAGCCCAGGCACAGACCGAGCGCGAGGCCGATCAGCGCCATCAGGGCGGTTTCCAGCAGCACCAGCGCCGCCAGTCTGCGGGGCCGGATGCCCAGGGCGCTGATCACGCCGAATTCGCGGGTGCGCTCCATCACCGACATGAGTTGCGTGTTGAGCACGCTGAAAGCGACCAGGATGATCAGCACGCCGTACATGAACCAGCCACTGGACAGATCGGCCTGGATGGCCTGTCTGAGCCCCGGGTGAAGCGTATTCCAGTCAACGACTACCAGGCCCTCGCGCGTGCCGATAACGCTTTTTGCGGATTGCACGGCGGCCGGGACCTCGGCGAGGTCACCCAGTGCAATCGCGATACTGTTGCCGTGATCGCCCATGGTGAAGGTGTCCTGGAACCAGGCCAGGGGCACCTCTGCAAAGCTCCGGTCCATGTCGCTGGAACCGGACTCGAACACTCCGACGACCGTAACGATGCCGGCTGCGAACGAACCGTCACGGCCGGAACCGAGTAACGTGATTTCCGAGCCGACATCGGCTTTCAGATTACGCGCCATCACCGAACCGAGTACGATTTCCGCCACGTCGTCGCGCTCCAGGTAGCGGCCGCGCCTGACCAGGTTCGGAATACTGGAGACGTGCGGTTCGACACCCGGTTGCACGCCGATGAGCTGGATGCCGAACGAGCGTTGTTCGCTGGAGGCCAGCGCGAAAGCCGCCGCACGGCCGGCGACTTCGGCTTCCGGCAAAGCTCGCTGCAATTCGTCCACGAGCGCGGTGACGGCAGGAATGCTGGTTCGGAGCTTCGGGTTGTCCTGGTAACCCTCAGCCTGCACCTGCAGATGGCCGCTGAAGGCCTTCAGCGTGTTTTCGATCATCATGTCGTAGGTGCCGAACTGCAGCGCGATCATGAACACCAGCAGTACATTGGAGAAGACCATTGCGGTGACCGTCAGCCAGGTCCGGCGACTGTGCCGCCACAGGTTGCGCCACGCCATGCTGAGGCTCAGTGTCACTGGCGCGGGTTCCGCAGGTTCGACAGTGTAAACAGGCTGTCCGGCAGTTCCATGTCGAACTCGATCCATTCTGCCGTCAGCTGGGTCCATTCGTCGGGTGTGTCGGCCTTGCCCATGCGCATGATCCGGGCTACCGGGCGGTCGCCCATGACGGCGACTTCAAGGGTTTGCAGGCTCTTGACCAGTTCACCGTTCTGGTCCCAGAACTGCTCCTCCATCAATACGTAATCGTCACGGACCGTAATGACTTCTTTGCCCCAGACGACTGCGGCGTCTTCGTGGGGGATGGATGTAATAGTGTAAAAAAGATGCCCCCCGCGTTCCTCCGTGGCGGTCAGTTCGTGCTCATACTGGTCGATGATGTCGGTGGACTTGGCAATGTCCTTGTTGGAGAAATCGCTGCCCATCCAGCTCTGTGACATCATCGACGAAGGGATCTTGATGACGCGGTTGATCTTCGGGCTGAACATCCACATGCTGCTGTCCTTGAGCAGGGTGGCGTTGCCGGCGTCGCGCTTCGGCTCTACTACGCGCACCAGCGAGAGCTTGTCCCCCTTGTTCCAGGACTCCATTGTCATCGTTCGCTCCCAGTCCGGGCGGTGGATGGTCATGGTCATCTCGGAACGGGATGTCAGACCGCGCCAGTGGTCCATGGCCTTGCGCACCAATTCCCTGGCGGTGTATTCCTCGGCGTACGCGGGAAAGGCAAACAGCAGCCCGGTGGCCATCAGCAAGGCACCGGTTTTCCAACCCATGATCATCTTGGCGTACACTTTGATATCCCGACTCTCTGCAAAAAC
>JAPHSB010000418.1 GCA_026193295.1 Lysobacterales bacterium | reverse complement strand
GCTCTTCCGATCTCCAGCGATGTCCACAAGGCGATGTCCAGGGGCGCCACCCAGTACCAGACCTCCATGTACTGACGGATCATCGGCAGCAACTCGGAGGTTGCGCCCAGCAGCGAGAACACCGGCCCGATGCTGGCCAGTCCGGCCAGGCACAGCAACAACGCGACCGCGCTACCCAGCACCACGGTGTCGACGGTCAGGCGTCGGGCCTGTTCATGGTCACCACGGCCCACCGCGCGGGACACGCAGGAAGCGGCGCCCGCTTCGAAACCGATGCCGATCCCGTAAATCAGCCAGATCACGGGCATCGTGAAACTCACGGCCGCCAGCGGCATGTCGCCCAGTTTCGAGATGAAAAAGAGGTCCGCCGCCTCGAAGGAGAAGATCGCTACCAGGCCGAGACCAAACGGCGTGGCCTGGCGGCGCAGATGCCCGGTGACCGGGCCGATGGTCAGGTCCTGGCGGTCGCTGTCGTTCAATCCCGCGCTCGCTGGCTCAGCGCTTGGGGATGGCGCTGACGAAGCAATTCAGCGTCAGGCGTCCGTGCCGCGGCTCACTGCTCAGCAATTCCGGGTGCTCGATGTAGGCACTGTGCGGCAGTTCCCCCGAGTAAAAAATCAGGCGGTTGAACTTCGCGGGCACGTGGTCCAGCAATTCAGCCGCCTCGTTGGACTCCGTCATGTAACGGGCGGGCTCACGAAACATCTGGAAGCGCTCCTGCAGCACGTCCATGCCGGCCGTGGGATCGTCACGCTGCAGCGCAGTCATTTCCTGCCAGAATCCGGAGTCTTTCCAGCGGTAAAAGCCGGTGCCGCCAAGGTCCGGGTCTTCGAACAGGTAGAGCAGGGCTGCGTAGTTGACCCGTCCCGGCGCCAGCCTGGGATCGGTGTGGCAGAGGCGCTGGATCCAGGTGAACTGCTCGGGCCGCAGGGTAGTCAGCGAAAACTGGCTGTAGAACTCGATGCCGCTGCGGCAGAAACTGAACAACCGGCTCATTTCCATCTGGATAAACCGGTTCACGGCGGCCAGTGGCTCATTCGACACGGGCAACACGAGCCCCGGGTAGGCACGCTCCTGCTGCTCGAAACTCCCAGCCTGCGCAGCGGCGAACTCCACCGCATCATGCGGGTTCAGCAGGAAGTCGTCGATCATTACGCAAAGATGATCATCGGTGACCTGAACGGCCTGGATTTCGAGCTGCGGATTGAGGCGCAGATTCATGTTTGCCCGTACTGTCGGGCTGAATTGGTTCGGGACATCTGTACTGATTTGCAATCGGTCATTGTCACTAATGAATCGCGGCTGAAGCCGCTCCTACGCAAATTCGATCCAGGTCGTTTTCAGTTCCGTATAGTCGTGGAAGGCGTGGATGGATTTGTCCCGCCCGTTGCCGCTCTGCTTGAAGCCGCCAAACGGCACCGTGATGTCGCCGCCGAAGTAGTTGTTGATGCCCATGGTGCCTACGCGCACTGCTTCGGCAACCTTGTGCGCGGTGTTGATGTTGTTGCTCCAGACCGCTCCGGCCAGGCCGTAGATGGAATCGTTGGCGATCCTTACGGCCTCATCGGCGGTCTTGAAGCCGATGACCGAGAGCACCGGTCCGAAGATTTCTTCCTGGGCGATCCGCATCGCGTTGTTCACGCCGGCAAAGATGCTGGGCTGGAAGTAATGTCCGCCCGTTTCCTGCAGCACCCGTTGACCTCCGAACAGCATCTCCGCGCCTTCCCCGCGGCCAATATCCACGTACTCGGCGACGGTGTCGCATTGGCCCGCGTCGATCATGGGCCCCATGGCGGTTGCAGGATCCAGGGGATCACCGGGCATCCAGCCCTGCGCCTTGGCCGTGACCATTTCCAGGAAACGGTCCATGATCTTCTCTTCAACGATGAGCCGCGTGCCCGCGGTGCAGGTCTGTCCTCCGTTGTAGAAGACAGCCACGGCCGCCATGGTCGCGGCCTTTTCCAGGTCGGCGTCGGCGAACACGATGTTCGGGCTCTTGCCGCCGAGCTCCAGGAAAGTGCGCTTCAGGTTGGACTGGCCGGAGTACTGCATGAGTTTCATGCCCACCGGGGTCGAGCCGGTGAAGGTCATCCCATCGATGTCCATGTGCGTCGCCAGGTGCTTGCCCAGCGAGCCGCCCGGACCGGGCAGCACCTGCAGCACGCCGTCCGGCAGGCCGGCTTCGGCGGCCAGCCGCGCGATAAACAGCGCGGAAAGCGGCGTGTTGGAGGCGGGCTTCAGTACGACCGAGTTGCCGGTGGCCAGCGAGGGCGCCAGTTTCCAGGCAGTGGTCGAGAGCGGGAAATTCCAGGGTACGATGGCGGTGACCACGCCCAGCGGCAAGCGCTGAACGAGGGCGAGGGTGTCCGGGGGAGTGGGCGGGATCTCGTCGTAGACCTTGTCGATGGCCTCGCCGCTCCAGCGGATGGTGCGGACTGCAGACGGCACATCGACGTTGACGGTGTCGGAAATGGGCTTACCGACATCCAGGGTCTCCAGCAGTGCCAGCTCGTCGGCATGCTTCTCGATCAGTTCGGCCCAGCGGACCAGCACCATCTTGCGATCCATTGGCGCCATGCGGGACCAGGCGCCGCTGTCGAAGGCGGCCCGCGCGCCCTGCACGGCCAGGTCGGCGTCCTCGATGCCGCATAAAGCAACCTCCGCAATTGCCTTGCCGTTGGCCGGATTGACCGTGGGTCGCGTCGCGCCCGAAAGTGCGTCCGTGTAGCGGCCATTGATGAAGGCGCGTCCTTCGATTTCCAGTTGGCCGGCCAGCGCCTGCCAGTCCTTCGCGGTCCTGTCGAGCATGTCTCACCTCACTGCGTTCAGATTCTTCTAAGTATGTACAGCCACGTCGCGTTTTGGCAATGACCGCCTTGTCCATACGCGGGCGATGCGGCAAACTCTGAGCCCCTTAGCCAGTCGAAGATCCGGTTTGATGCCAGCAAATACCTTACAGGACGATGCCGCCGGGGTCAGGGCGATTTATGAGCAGGCCGCAAAAGCCCTGCGCGCGGGCCGCGTGGAGGAGGCGGAGTCACTCTGCCGCCAGGCGCTGCCGGCTTGTCACAACGAGCCCAACATCATGTGCCTGCTGGGCGAACTTAGCTTGCGGCGACGCCAGCCGCAGGAAGCCCAGACCTGGTATGGCAAAGTTCTGGGGAAAGTGCCTGATTATCCGCGCGCACTGGAGGGTATGGGCCTCGCCCTGCTGGCGGACGGTCGACCCAGGGAGGCCGTTGCCTTCCTGAGCAAGGCCGTCGAGGCGGTGCCGCAGCGATCGGCGACCCGCTTCGCTCTGGCCAGGGCACTGGCCGAAGCCGGGCGCCGGGCCGAGTCGGAGGCAGCGGTCAGGGAAGGCTTCGAACTCAACCCACGCAAGGCCGCTCTTGCCCGAGCCGAGGAGGCCCAGTTGCAGGGCCGGATGCAGGATGCGGAGAAAATCCTGCGCAAGACGCTGGCCGAGGACCCGGACAACCCGCGCGCGCTGCGCATGCTCGGCACCATCGCGCTGGAAGCCAACCGCTTCAAGGCTGCCCGAAGGATGCTCGAGAGGGCCGTGGAGCTCGACCCTGCTTTTGTCATGGGTTGGAACGACCTGGCCAATTTCCACATGAAACAGGACCGCTACGATGAAGCGCTCGACATGGTCCGGCGGGCGCTCGAGCTGGATCCGAAGATGGCGCATTCCCATGTCATGCGCGGCAACATCCTGAACAAGGCGCAACGGCACGAGGAGTCGCTGGCCGCCTACGAGGCGGCGCTGGAAATCAGCCCGCTCAACCCCGGCGCGCTGGCCGGAATGGGCCACGTCTTGAAGACCGTCGGCCGCCAGCAGGAGTCGATCGAAGCCTACCGCAGCTGCATCCGGGCCCATCCGCATTTTGGCGAGGCGTATTGGAGCCTGGCCAACCTCAAGACCTTCGAATTCGAGGACGGTGAGGTTGAAGTCATGGAGCGGATGGTCGCGGACCCGCAACTGGCCGACGAGCCGAAGGTAAATTTCTACTTGTCGCTCGGCAAACACTATGAAAATTGCCGGGACTACGATCGCGCGTTCGAAAACTACCGCCAGGGCAATGAGTTGCGCCGCGGCCACGAAACCTACGATCCCATCCAGACCGAAGTAATCCATGACCGAATCATCGACATGTTCGATCGCGAATTCTTCGAACAGCGCGAAGGGTGGGGTGATCCGGATCCCTCGCCGATCCTGATTGTCGGTCTGCCGCGCTCAGGTTCCACGCTGATCGAGCAGATCCTGGCCAGCCACAGCATGGTCGAGGGGACCATGGAGTTGCCCGACCTGGCCCGCACCATCACTGAATTGAGCAAGAGCAGCCCGGGCAACACCGAGTATCCCGAGGCGGTCGAGCCGCTCGATGCCGAGGGCGCTCGGGCGCTCGGCCGCCGCTACCTGCAGGCAACGATGCGCTACCGAACGCCGTTGCCCCGGTTCATCGACAAGATGCCGAACAACTTCGCCAGTATTGGCTTCCTGCACCTGATCCTGCCGAACGCCAGGGTGATCAATGCCCGCCGCCATCCGCTGGACAGCTGCCTTGGCAGTTACAAGCAATTGTTCTTCAAAGGCCAGTCCTTCACTTACGACCAGTTCGAACTGGGGGACTACTACTTGCAGTACCAACGCATGATGGACCATTGGAACGATGTGCTGCCCGGCAAGGTGCTGGACGTGCATTATGAGGACATGGTTGCCGATCAAGAGGCACAGACCCGCCGCATCCTCGAATACCTGGGTCTGCCCTGGGAGGATCAGTGTCTGCGTTTCTACGAGACCGAACGTGCCATCAACACCGCGAGTTCCGAGCAGGTGCGCCAACCGATCTACACCAAGGCCGTGCATTTTTGGCGTAACTACGAGCACCACCTGGGCGAGTTGATCGAAACGCTGGAGCCATTGCTGAGGGAGCTACCTCCGGAGGAACAGCCGGACTCGATGCGGAAATAATCGCGACCCATATCTGCCTGTCTGTCAATTCGCTATCGATTTCATAGGCTTGTGATTTAGACCCGGGTTTGTAATTTCCGCCAAGTCGCTTTAAGATCGCCCGGACATAATTATTAGAAGCTTCACCACACAATCTTGAGACTTGAGAGGGCGTCATACATGTCCAGTGATCGCGTATTGATCGAAAATCTTCCCGTTATCCGTCCCAAACCGCTTTCTTTCGCTATCTCCGCCCTGCTCGCATCGCCTGTCATTTCAGCGGTTGCCCAGGACCAGACGGACGCGGCCGACGACAACATGCTCGAAGAAGTGACGGTCACGGCGCGTAAGCGTTCCGAGAGCCTGCAGGACATCCCGCAGAGCATCCAGGCGATCTCCAACGAGCAGATCATCCAGGCCGGTTTCACCAACATGGACGATTACTCCCGGTTCATGCCGAGCGTCAATATCGTGCAGGCCAACCCGGGAACGGCCATGGTGATCTTCCGCGGTGTGGCGGACGCCCAGAGCACCTTCATCTCCGAGCCTTCGGCCGCGGTTTACCTGGACGAACAGTCGCTGGTGCTGAACGGCCAACCGAACCCGCGCATGATCGACATCGAGCGTATCGAGGCCCTGAGTGGACCGCAGGGCACGCTGTACGGCGCCAGCGCTCAATCGGGCGTCCTGCGCATCGTCACCAACAAGCCGGATCCGACGGCCTTCGAGGGCAATTTCGACATTGCCGGAAGGTACATGGAGGAAGGCGACGCGAGTTACGACGCCAGCGCGATGGTCAACATTCCGCTGAGCGATACCTTCGCGATACGGCTGGTCGGCTTCACGGCCAAAGACGGCGGCTTCATTGACATCGTTCGCGGTACCACGCCGCGCTTCGATCTCTATACCAACGACGATGCGGTGCAGGACGACTTCAACGAGGTCAATACCTATGGCGGCCGGATCTCGGCCAAGTGGTTCCTCAACGACAAGTGGACCATGACGGCCGGCATCGTTTATCAGAACACGGAATCAGACGGCCGCAGCGAACACGACCCCGATTATGCCGGTGACCTCAAGCTGGTCCGCTTCCTGCCACAGTTCGAGTACGACCGGCAGGACTGGACGCAATACGCGTTGACCTTTGAAGGCGATATGGGGTTCGCCGACTTCGTTTCGGCAACCTCCTATTTCACCCGTGACTGGGAGTACACCCAGGACACCTCGGTCGGCTACACGTCCTACTTCGGTACCTTCTGCGCCTACTTCTACTACGACTTTTCACCATACAGCCGTTATTGTTTCCAGCCGGCCGGTGTAGGCAACTATTACAATGACCCGATCGGTTACCTGAAAAACACGCAGAAAAACTGGAAGTTTTCGCAGGAATTCCGCCTGTTCCACAAGGGCGAGACGGTTGACTGGGTGGCCGGGTTCTTTTACGAAAAGTCTCACGAAGACTGGATTTTCGATACCTTTGCGCAGGGCTACGACCAGTCCAAGTCAATGGACAATTACCTCGCCGGCCGTTTGATCGGCAGGGGCAATCCGATACCGGCCCAATTGCCGGGTGACGCCTGGTGGCGCTCCGTGGATGACACGGACTGGGAGCAGTGGGCCCTGTTTGGCGAAGTT
>JAPHSB010000084.1 GCA_026193295.1 Lysobacterales bacterium | reverse complement strand
GGCCGCGCCGCCGTGCCGTCGGGCGCCTCGACCGGTGCCCGTGAAGCCATCGAATTGCGCGACGGTGACCCCACGCGATTCCTTGGCCGCGGCGTGCTCAAGGCCGTGGGCCATGTCAACGGCGTCATCGCCGACGCGCTGGTCGGATCCGACGGAGCGGACCAGGCGGCGCTGGATCGCAGGCTGATCGAACTGGACGGCAGCCCCAACAAGGCCAACCTCGGCGCCAACGCGCTACTGGGCACATCGCTGGCCGCCGCCCACGCCATGGCCGCCCACGATGGCGAGGCGCTGTGGCAACGCCTGGCCCGAACCGGATCCGGTGATGTGCCGCCGCAGCTGCCCGTGCCCATGATGAACATCGTCAACGGGGGAGCCCATGCCGACAACAGCGTCGACATGCAGGAATTCATGATCGTGCCCTGGGGATTGGATACCTTCGCCGACTCGCTGCGCTGCGGCGTCGAAATTTTCCATACGCTCAAGTCCGTGCTGAAAAAACGGGGTCTGAGCACGGCGGTGGGCGACGAAGGCGGCTTTGCCCCGGACCTGCCGTCCAACGAAGCAGCCGTCGAGGTCATTCTCGAGGCGGTCGAACAGTCCGGTTACCGCATTGGCCGGGACGTCAGCCTGGCGCTCGACACCGCTTCCTCGGAGTTCTTCCGCGATGGCCAGTACCACCTGGCGTCGGAGAACAAATCGTTCGAACCGGCCGCCTTCGCCGAATACCTGGCCAGCTGGGCCCGCCAGTACCCCATCGTCAGCATCGAGGACGGCATGGCGGAGGACGACTGGGACGGCTGGGCGGAACTCACCCGCCTGGTGGGTGATCGATGCCAGCTGGTCGGCGACGATCTCTACGTGACCAATACCGAGATCTTCAGGCGCGGGATCGAGATGGGCATCACCAATTCGATCCTGATCAAGCTCAACCAGATCGGAACCCTGAGTGAGACCCTCGGAGCCATAGCGATGGCGAAGGAGGCAGGGTTCAGTGCGGTCATTTCCCACCGCTCCGGCGAGACCGAGGACACCACCATCGCCGACCTGGCCGTCGCTACCACGGCTACCCAGATCAAGACCGGCTCGCTGTGCCGGTCCGACCGGGTCGCCAAGTACAACCAGCTGCTGCGGATCGAGGAAGCGCTAGGCGCGGACGGCCGTTTCGCCGGCCGCGGGGCATTCTCGAACATACGCAACTGGAGTTGATTCGGAGACATGCGCGTGCTGCTCGCCATTCTGCTCCTGTTGCTGGTGGCGCTGCAGTTCAAGATGTGGTTCGGCGAGGGCGGTTACCGGGATGTTCAGCGCCTGGCGCAGCGCGTCGACGAACAGGCCGAGGAGAACGAAGCGCTGGCGCAGCGTAACCGTGAACTGCAGGCTGAGGTTGAAGACCTGAGGCAGGGCCTCGAGGCGATCGAGGAGCGGGCCCGCAGTGAGCTGGGGCTGATCAAGGAAGACGAGGAGTTTTACCAGGTTGTACCCGCACCGGAGAACAGACAGTGAGTGAACGGCAAGTTGATGCACTGATTCCTGCGGCGGGCCAAAGTGTCCGCTTCGGTGGGACCACCCTCAAGCAATACGCGCACCTGATGGGGCAGCCCGTCATCGCGCACAGCATCGAAGCGGTCAGGCGTCATCCAGCGGTCGCGTCGGTGACCGTGGCGCTGGCTCCGGATGACGGGATCTACGATGAACTGGTGGGCTCCGGTTACCCGGGAGTGCATACCGCGATCGGCGGCGACAGCCGGGCCAGGACGGTGTTGAACGGGCTGGCGTCGATCCTGCAGCGTAATCCCGCCAGTGAGTGGGTGCTGGTTCATGATGCGGCGCGGCCCTGTCTGTCCATCGCGGCGCTGCGGCGCCTGCTGACCGCCGGCCTGGCCAGCGAGCACGGCGCGATCCTGGCCGTGCCGGTCAGCGATACGCTGAAGCGAGCCGATTCCGACGGCTGCATCGAGTGTACCGTCGACCGCAACCGCTTCTGGGCGGCGCAGACGCCCCAGTTGTTTCGCACGCGGCAGCTGGCCGGCCACCTGGAAGCCGCGCTCGCCGCGGGTGAGTCACCCACGGACGATGCAGCCGCGATGGAACGGGCCGGTTTGCATCCGCTGCTGGTCGAGGGACCGCGCAGCAACATCAAGATCACCGGGCCCGAGGACCTCGCGCTCGCCGAGTTCATCCTGCAACGGCAATCGATGGATGAGTGAGGCCATGAATCCAGGCATCGAGTTCCGGGTCGGCCAGGGTCTGGACGTGCATGCCTTTGGCCCTGGTGACCACCTCATGCTGGGCGCTGTGCGCATCCCCCATGAGCGGGGGCTCGCGGCCCATTCCGACGGCGACGTGGTCCTGCACGCATTGTGCGACGCTCTGCTGGGCGCCGCGGCGCTGGGCGATATCGGCCAGCATTTCCCACCCGGCGAGGAGCGCTGGCGCGATGCGGACAGCTCGCAATTGCTGGCCCGCGTACTCGAACTCCTGTCGACTCTGAACTGGCTTCCTGTCAACGTCGACCTCACCGTGGCCTGCGAGCAGCCGCGCATTGCGCCGCACGTTCCCGCCATGCGTGATGCCATTGCCGGCGTGCTGGGTCTCGCAACGGACGCGGTGTCGGTGAAGGCCACGACGACCGAGAAACTGGGCTTCTGTGGCCGCGGGGAGGGCATTGCGGCGCTCGCCGTGGTCCTTGTCCGGCGCGGTTGAGTGCCACACGCCGACCGGGAGTTTCCGGACTGGCAGCGGTACCTCGAAAGGCCCGCGGCTACCGGCCGCCTGCGCGCCACCCCCGAGGATTTCCAGGTCTGGGAATTGCCGCTGATCGAGCCGCAGGGAACGGGTTCGCACCTGTGGCTGGAAGTGCGGAAACGCAGCGCCAATACCCAGTGGGTGGCCAGCCAGCTGGCGGCGGCCGCTGGTGTGCCGGAGCGCGACATCGGCTTTGCCGGAATGAAGGACCGGCATGCCGTCACCACGCAGTGGTTCTCCATCGGGCTACAGGAAGCCAGGAGCGCCGAATGGACGGCCTGGGAGATTCCGGACGTCACTCTGCTCCAGGGCCATCGCCATGGCCGTAAACTGCAGCGCGGGGCGCTGCGCGGTAATCGCTTCCGGATCGTTTTGCAGGATCTTCAGGATGGCGGTGACGCACTGGAAAGCCGCCTTGCAGCGTTGGCGGCGAGCGGCGTGCCCAACTACTTCGGACCACAGCGCTTCGGCCGCGACGGCGCCAACGTCAGGCGCGCCGTGCAGTGGCTGGAAAGAGGCGGCCGGATCAAGCGCAGCCTCCGCGGTATCTACCTCTCCGCCGTGCGCAGTTACCTGTTCAACCTGCTGCTGGCGGAGCGCGTGCGGCTCGGCAACTGGAATCGCCTGGTCGATGGCGACCTGGCCATGCTGGACGGCAGCCGTTCCACCTTTGCCTGCAGCCTGCCGGACGCTGAGTTGGTGCGACGCTGCGCTGAATTCGACATTCATCCGACGGGCCCGCTGCCGGGCCGCAGCAGCAGGCGCGGCGGCAGCAGTCCCGCCGGCGAGGCGGCGTCCCTGGAACAAGCCGCCCTGGGTCGGCACCGCGAGTGGGTGGAGGCGCTGCAGCGCGCGGGGGTGGATGCCGATCGGCGCAGCCTGCGCGTGGTGCCCAGCCGACTGGATTGGCAGCTGGAGGAATCCCGGTTGACGCTGCAGTTTGACCTGCTGCCGGGCGCGTACGCGACCAGCGTACTGCGGGAACTTGTATTGACCGACCCGAACACCATATCCGAAGACACATGAGCACCTATCGACTCAAAGGCGCTTCGGGCGCCGTCATCAACCAGTCTTTCACCCTGGGCGCGCGAACCGTGGTGGGCCGCGCCGACGACTGCGACCTGCGGCTGGACCAGGATGGCGTCGCCGGCCGTCACGTCGAAATCCTCGCGAGTGAGGGCCGCCTGGTTTTGCGCCGCCTGGACCCGGCGGCGGAGGTCCTGCTGAATGGCCGGGGTGTGGAGGAGGCTGATCTGGCCAGTGGCGACGAAATCCGCATCGCCAACTGCCGCTTCGTGCTGCAGGCGCCGGGGCTCAGGCCCGCGAAAGTCCTGACCAGCGAAGCGGTCAGCCGCCGTCGCGGTTACCTGCCCTGGCTGATCGTGGTTGCCCTGCTGGGCGCCGCGGCCGCAGCCTGGTATTCGGGTTTGTTGACGTTCACCTGAGCGCGCTTTGCCGGCCGGGCGGCGCCCCGAAATACCTATTGTGCCTGCCGTTGCCTGCGTAAGCGGCTGTCGACGTCGTCAAGATAGGCGCGCGCAGCCGCCAGCAGCAGATCCGGATGCAGACGCACCGTGTAATCCGGATTACTGTACTGGAAGTGGATCAAGCCGTCGGTTCCAATGATAAAGGTCGACGGGACCGGCAGCACGTGGTGCCCTTCGCCCGAAGCAGCTTCCAGATCGATGCCGTGCTGGAGGTATTTCGCGACCACGTCGTCTGACACCCGGAATGCCAAACCGAAGGCCCGCGTCGCGTCCAGTTTCGCGTCGGAAAGAACCTGGTAAGCAATATCCGGCTGGTTGAGGCTCTCGTAGAGCAATTCCGGCTGGTCGATGCTGATAAACCAGATATCGAACCCCATCTGCTTCAGCTCGGCCTCTGCTTTACGCATTTCGGCGAGGTGCAGGTTGCAGTATGGGCACCAGCCGCCGCGAAAGAAGGTCAGCACCAGCGGTTGCGGCAGGTGCTGTGGATCGAAACGAACCGCTGTGCCACGGGCATCCCTGACCTCGAATGCTGGCGCCTGCATGCCGGGCAACAACGGCCAGACCTCGCTGGCGTCTGCGTGGATGTCGCTTCGCTGCGTTTCCGCAGGAAGGGTGCCCGGCAAAGCTGCC
>JAPHSB010000218.1 GCA_026193295.1 Lysobacterales bacterium | reverse complement strand
GTCCAGCATTCAATGGCGCGGTGTTTTCCCTGCCCTGACCACCAAGTTCACCGCGGCCGACGAAATCGACTGGGCGGCGATGGAGAGTCACCTGTCGTTTCAGCTCGAGGCCGGCGTGCACGGGCTGATCATTCTCGGTTCCCTGGGTGAAAACGCCACCCTCTCGCCCGACGAAAAGCTTGAGATGGTGCGGTTTTTCGCCCGCGCCGAGCGGCGCGGCAGACCCCTGGTGGTGTGCATCGCCGAGTCCTCGACCCGTGACGCGAAGTCCTTTGCCCGCGCCGCCGCGGAGGCCGGGGCCAATGCCTTCATGCTGTTGCCCCCGATGCGTTACGCCAGCGACCGTCGCGAAACCTTCGCTTACCTGCACGATGTGGCGGCGGCAACGGACCTTCCCATCATGCTGTACAACAACCCGATCGCTTACGGCACGGACCTGACACCGTCGGACTTCGAGCGACTGGCGGACAATGCCCGCTTTGAAGCGATCAAGGAATCGGCGGCGGACACGCGCCGGATTCCCGAAATCAGGCGCCTGCTGGGCGATCGCTTCGCCCTGTTCTGCGGCGTGGACGACCTGGCGTTCGAGTGTTTTACCCTGGGTGCAGTTGGCTGGGTGGCGGGCCTGGTCGTGGCATTCCCGCGGGAGACGGTGCGTCTGTGGGAACTCTGCGAGGCAGGCCATTGGGCGGAGGCGCGCGCGCTGTATGAGTGGTTCCTGCCCTTGCTGCATCTCGATATCGGCCCGAAATTCGTGCAGCAGATCAAACTCGTGGAGTCGCTGATGGGCGTCGGCAGCGCCCGGGTCCGCGGGCCACGCCTGCAGCTGAGCGACACCGAGGCTTCACGGGTCGAGCAGGTGCTGGCGAAGGCGTTGGAGAAGCGGCCGGCGGCATGAGCTCATCCGTTCCATCGGGACCAGCCGAGACCAGCCTGGCGGAACAGGCCTATCGCACGCTCGAGCAGAAACTGGTCAGCCTGGAGTTGCCCCCGGGCACGATGGTATCCGAGGGCCGCCTGATCGCCATGACCGGTCTGGGCCGCACGCCGGTGCGCGAGGCCATGCAGCGGTTGGCGCAGCAGGACCTGATTCGCGTTCTGCCCCGCAAGGGGCTGTTGGTGACGCCCGTCAGCCAGTCCGCGATGGCGCATATCCTGGAAGTGCGCAAGCCCCTCGAGCGCGTCATCGTGTACCGCGCCGCGTTGAATGCGAAGGACGAACAGCGCGGGGGGCTTGCTGCGATCGCCCGTGAACTGGCCATCGCGCACGACAATTTCGAGGCATTCCTGCGACTGGAGAACGAGATCAACCGCCTGTTCGACGACTGCGCGGGGAACCCGTTCGCCAGCGCTGCAGTAGCGCCTTTGCGCAGCCACTGCCGCCGTTTCTGGTATTTGCACCGGCAACGGCTGCAGCTTTCCGACGCGATTTCCGCCCAATCGAACCTGGCGCGGCTGGCCGCCCGGCGCGACTTCAATGGCGCCCAGAAGGCCGTCGATGGCGTGATCGCGGTGTTCGAGCGCCTGGCTGCCGGTGTCGACCGCCTGGGCTGAACCGGTGGCTGGTCCGCTGCGTTGCGTCGTGATTGGCGCGGGTACCGTGGGCGCGTCCTGCGCATGGCATCTTCAGCGCCGCGGCGCGAACGTCACCCTGATCGATTCCGAGCTGCCGGGCCAGTCGACCAGCTTCGGCAATGCCGGCTGCATCTCCAAGACGTCGGTGTTTCCGTTTTCCCATCCCGGGGTGATCCGCAAGGTGCCGCGCTGGCTGCTGGATCCGGGAGGGCCCGTGCGCATCCGCTGGTCGCAGTTGCCACGGGTAGCGCCGTGGCTGTACCGCTTCTGGCGGGCGGGATCCCGCGGGCGTGTCGCCGAAATCATCGCCGCCCAGCTAACCCTGATGGAGCATGTGGTCAGCGATTTCGATGAAATCTTGGCCGCCACCGGCAGCGAACATCTGCGCGCAACGCGCGGTGCGATACTGCTGTACGAGACTGAAGCCGGGTTCGCGGCCGATGCGTGGAAATACCGGGAGCGGGAACGGCACGGGCTGTCCTGGCGGCGGTTGGAGCGTGACGAGCTGGCGGCGCTGGAGCCGCGGGTGAGGCTGGGTAGCGGAGTGGCCCTGTTCGAGCCGCTCTGGCAGCACGTCACCGATCCGGGTGGGATGACGGCGCGGTTCGCCGATGCCGCGGTCGAACGGGGCGCCAACTGGATTCGGGATCGCGTCAAGGGCATCGCCACCGACCCGGCAGGAGTCACCGTCGATACGGTGTCGGGGCGGCGCCTGCGTGCCGACCGGCTGATCCTCGCGACCGGGGTCTGGTCGAACCGCCTGCTGCGGCCACTCGGCTTCAAAGTCCCGCTCATGCCCAAGCGGGGCTATCACACGATGTTCGCGCAGCCTGCGATCGAGCTGAATCACCCCGTTATGTCGGCCTCCCGCCACGTCCTGCTGACGCCGATGGCCGGAGGGTTGCGTATCAGCGGTACGGCGGAATTCGCCACGCTGGACACGCCGCCGGACTACGCGCGTGCCAGGGCGCTGGTCGACGTGGCTCGTCAATTCGTTCCGGATCTGGGCGGCAGCGGGGTCACCGAGTGGATGGGGCAGCGGCCGATGATGCCCGATTCGCTGCCGGTACTGGGGCCGCTGCCGGGCCGGGAGCATGTTGTCTGCGCGTTCGGTCATGGGCATTATGGGCTGACCCAGGGGCCCACCACCGGTAAGCTCATCGCCCGCATGGTCTTCGGCGAGGATCCGGGCATCGATCTGGCGCCATTCTCGATAACGAGGTTCTGAAACGGAAAATGACCCAGCCCAAACCGGCCCAATTCCATTGCATCGACGCGCATACCTGCGGCAACCCGGTACGCCTGGTCTACCGTGGGGCACCGCCGCTGGAAGGCGACAGCATGCTCGACCGCCAGCAGCATTTCGTGGCCGAGTATGACTGGATTCGCACCGCGCTGATGTATGAGCCCCGGGGGCATGCGATGATGTCCGGCAGCATCCTGTATCCGAGCGACCGCGCCGATTGCGACATCGGCGTGCTGTTCATCGAAACATCGGGCTGCCTACCGATGTGCGGTCATGGCACCATCGGCACCGTGACCATCGCTGTGGAAAACCGCCTGGTCAGGCCCCGCACACCGGGCCGGCTCGACCTCGAGACGCCAGCGGGGCGAGTATCGGTGACCTACCGGGAGGAGCACGGCAAGGTGCGCTCGGTGCGGCTAACCAATGTGCCATCCTTCCTGCACTCCAGCGGCCTGGAAGTGGAATGCCCGGAACTCGGCGGGCCATTGAAGTTCGACGTGGCCTACGGCGGAAATTTCTACGCCATCGTGGAACCCCAGGACATTTATTCCGACCTGGAGCAATTGAGTGCGGCCGACATCGTTCGCCTCAGTCCGCTGCTGCGTGAACGGATCAACCAGCGCTACCAGTTCGGGCATCCGGATGATGAGCGCCTGTCCCACATGCGCCACGTCATGTGGACCGGCCGGCCGCGGCTGGCCAATTCGGATGCACGCAACGCTGTGTTTTACGGCGATGCCGCGATCGACCGGTCACCCTGCGGCACCGGCACCTCGGCCCGCATGGCGCAGCTGGCGGCGCGCGGGAGCCTGGCCGCGGGAGACGCCTTCGTACATGAGAGTTACATCGGCAGCCAGTTCAACGGCCGCGTGGAGTCATTGACGCGCGTTG
>JAPHSB010000045.1 GCA_026193295.1 Lysobacterales bacterium | reverse complement strand
CCAGCGCATTCGCGCGATTCACTCGCCGCCGGCCCCGCGATGCAACCCCGTAAACGTCACGATTTGCGCTCGCGCCCATTTAACCCGTCTCATCTATTACGGACCCGGCCAGTTCAGTTCCCCTTTCACCCAAAAGCTCGCCGAACAAAGACTCCATCATCATGCGCCACTGCATCTACCCCGGCACTTTCGATCCCATCACAAATGGCCATACCGACCTGGTGGCGCGCGCGGCGCGAGTGTTCCCCAAAGTCATCGTGGCCATTGCCGAGAGCCCGCACAAGAAGCCGTTGTTCAACCTCGATGAGCGGATCCGGCTGTCGCAAAACCAACTGGCCCACCTGCCCAGCGTCGAAGTGGTGGGGTTCAGCAACTTGCTGGTCGAGTTCGTGCAGCAAATTGGCGCCACCATCATCATCCGCGGCCTGCGCGCCGTTTCCGACTTCGAATACGAGTTCCAGCTGGCCAGCATGAACCGGCACCTGGCGCCCAAGGTGGAAACCATGTTTCTGACCCCCGACGAGGATTTCAGCTTCATCTCGTCATCCCTGGTCAAGGAGATCGCGCGGCTCGACGGCGACGTTTCCGAATTCGTGGCCCGCGAAGTTCAGCAGGCCATGCAGAAGCGTTTCAAAGAGCTGGGGTAACCGCTTGGCGCTGAAGATTACCGAAGAGTGCATCAACTGCGATGTCTGCGAACCGGCATGCCCCAACGAGGCCATCTCGCAGGGCATCGATTACTACGTCATCGACCCGATGAAGTGCACCGAGTGTGTCGGGCATTTCGATACGCCGCAATGTGTCGAGGTCTGCCCGGTCGAGTGCATTCCCAGTGATCCGGATCATCCGGAAACCCACGAACAACTGATGAAGAAATTTCTGAGACTGACCACTGAACATGCCTAGACTGATACTTACCCGACTTTTCCTGATTCTCGTCTTTCTGTGCCAGGCGACTGCGTTCGCTGCCGCTTTCGAACCCACCTGGGGTCGGGATGGCATGGTCGTCACCTCGGTGAGCCCGGCCGCGCCCGTGGGCCAGGCGGTGCTGCAGCGCGGCGGCAACGCGGTCGACGCCGTGGTTGCCAGCGCCTTCGCCGCCGCGGTTGCGCATCCATTCAGTTCCGGACTGGGGGGCGGGCTGTTCGCCGTGGTTCATGACGCCGCCAGCAGAGAAACGGTGAGCCTGGATGCCCGGGAGACGGCGCCGGCTGCCGCCAGCGCGGAGTTCTACCGCGAGCACGCCGACAGCATTCGAATGGGCAAGCGGTCGGTAGGGGTGCCGGGTTTCGTGCAGGGTGTGTGGGCACTGCACCAGCGTTTCGGCTCTCTGCCCTGGGCGGAACTCATCGAGCCCGCGATCGCCCTGGCCGAGAACGGCGTGCCCGTCAGCATCTGGCACCAGAGCATGGTCAAGTATGCCGCGCCGGCCCTGGCGGACTTCCCCGAAACACGGCGCATTCAGACGGTTGACGGCGCCCCCCCGCCGCTCGGTTGGCTGCTGAAGCAGCAAGACCTGGCCAACACCTTGAGGTTAATCCAGCAAAAGGGCGAGCAGTCCCTGGCGATCGGACCGATGGCCAAGAAGATCGAAGAAGCGACCGGGGGCGCGGTCACCGAACTCGACCTCGCGCGCTATCAAGTCAAGTGGCGGGACCCGATCAAGGGCAATTACCGCGGCTACGAGATTTTCGCCATGCCGCCCCCGAGTTCGGGCGGCGTGCTGCTGGTCGAGATGCTGAATGTGCTGCAGCGCTTCGACCTGGCGGCCAAGGGCAAGGATTCCAGTGACTACATCCACCTGGTCGCGAGCACGATGAAGCTGGCCTTCGCTGACCGTGCGCGCCACCTCGGTGATCCGGATTTCTATCCGGTGCCGGTCGAGAGGCTGACCTCCATGGCCTACGCGGACGAACTTGCCGGCCGCTTGCGTCCGGACGGCCAGCCGGTGGTCGCAGAGTCCCTCGCCCCGCCTCCGGACGACTCCGGCACCACCCAGATCAGCGTTCTGGACCGTCACGGCAACGCTGTGGCCTTGACCCAGTCCATCAATACGCTGTTCGGCTCGAAGATCACGGTGCCGGGAACCGGTGTCGTGCTGAACAACCACATGGACGACTTTTCAATTGACAGCACCACGGCGAACCTGTGGGAAGCGGTGGGCGCCGACGCCAATGCGGTCGCGCCGGGTAAGCGGCCGCTCTCGTCGATGACGCCCCTGGTGGTGATGAAAGACGGCCGGCCGGTGATGGCGTTGGGATCGCCGATGGGCACGATGATCATT
>JAPHSB010000060.1 GCA_026193295.1 Lysobacterales bacterium | reverse complement strand
GCCTCCACCAACATCCAGGCGCCGTAACCCACCACACGCCCCCGGCTGCCCGACGTATCGCCCGAGTTGCGCAAATCCAGCGTGACCGCTTGCAAGCCATGACGTCGCGCGGCCAGCAGCAGACCCCGCAGCGGCGTCGCCCCGCAAGCCTGGGCGTGACCAATGTGCCGACAATCCAGCTGCTCAATTGCGTGGCAGGTATCGAGATCCAGGCTGCGAGCCGTGTCGTATTCCAGGTAGTGACTCAGGTCGGAGCTGACCAGGACCAGGGTCTCCGGCCCACCCCACAGCGAATCGATCACCGCGGCCACGTCAGATGGATCGGCGTCGCCAACCACCAGGGGCACCAGTGAGAACGACGCCAGCACCGATTGCAGAAACGGCAACTGCACCTCAAGGCTGTGCTCGGGACGATGCGCCGCATCGATGGTGCTGACGGCCGGGTGCCGCAGGGCATCGATCGACGCGCGGTCCAGCGGCACATCGCCCAGCGGCGTGCGGAAGGCATCGACGCTGCTCGCGGCCAGGCCGGCAAAAGCGAGGCAATGGCAAGGCCCGAGCAGGATGACACGCCGGTATCGCTCACGGTGCGGCCGCAGCCGGGCATAGGCCGAAGCCGCCACCGGGCCCGACCAGGCATAGCCGGCATGCGGCACGACCATGGCCTTGGGGGCCGGTCCACGCACGGTCGACACCGCGTCGAGGAGTCGGCGCACCGTGGCTTGCAGTTCACCGGGATCGTCCAGGTAGAAGGACCCGGCAACCGCTGCTTCCCTGATCCGGATCATCACCCCCAGTATAGTCCCCGCGCTATGATGACATCAGGCGCTCTGGCTTCCGGTCTTGATATGGCTCAATCCAAGCTGATCAGTGAACAGGGCGACCGCATCGAAGGTGTTCCGGGCCGCTATTGGCACCCGATTGACGACGGCCGTCTGCAATGTGACCTCTGCCCGCGCTTCTGCCGGCTCCGTGAAGGGCAGCGCGGCTTGTGCTTCGTACGGGCGCGGGCGAATGATCAGATCGTGCTGACCACCTACGGCCGCTCCAGTGGATTTTGCATCGATCCCATCGAAAAAAAACCGCTGAACCACTTCCTTCCGGGTACACCGGTCCTGTCTTTCGGCACGGCCGGATGCAACCTGGCCTGCAAGTTCTGCCAGAACTGGGACATGACGAAATCGCGTGACTTCGACCGGCTCCAGGAACAGGCTTCGCCGGCGGAAATCGCTCAAGCTGCCGTCTCCAACGGTGTCCTCAGCGTGGCTTTCACCTACAACGACCCGGTGATCTTCCTCGAGTACGCAGTGGATACCGCGCAAGCCTGTCATGAACAGAACATCCTCACGGTGGCCGTGTCTGCCGGCTACATCACAGACCAGCCGCGCAGCGAGTTTTTCCGGCACATGGACGCGGCCAACATCGACCTGAAGGCATTTACCGATCGCTTCTACTGGAAACTCTGCGGTGCGCACCTGCAGCCGGTTCTGGAGACGCTGGAGTACCTGAAAAAGGAAACCGGCATCTGGCTGGAACTGACCACGCTGATGATCCCGGGCGAAAACGACTCGGAAAGCGAAATAGATTCCATGACGCAGTGGATCGCGGAGCATCTCGGCCCGGACGTCCCGCTCCATTTCACGCGCTTCCATCCCGACTGGAAGATGACGGACAGCCCGGTCACGCCGACCGCCACGCTGCAACGCGCCCGGGCGATCGGGCTGAAGAATGGACTGCGCTACGTGTACACCGGCAATATCCATGACTTCCTCGGCTCCAGCACCTATTGTCACCATTGCGGTGACATGCTGATCGGCCGCGACTGGTACGAACTGTCCACCTGGAACCTGGCGCTCGACGGCGGCAGCGCCATCTGCAGGAACTGCGCCACGCCGGTTGCGGGGATATTCGAAACACGGCCCGGCAGCTGGGGCTCACGCAGGCAGGCGATCCATGTCCATCACTGACTTCCCCTTGTTCGACGCGCATTTCCACGTCATCGATCCCCGCTTCCCACTGGTGCCGAACCGCGGCTACCTGCCCGACCGCTACACGGTCAGCGATTACCGCGAGCGCATGGAAGGCTACGACCTGCGTGGCGGTGCGGTGATCTCCGGCTCGTTCCAGGCCTTTGACCAGGACTACCTCGTCGATGCCTTGCAGCGGTTGGGCCCGGCTTATGTCGGGGTGACGCAGCTACCGGTCAGCGCAACTGACGAGGAGCTGCGGGAACTACATCAATACGGCGTGCGTGCGGTACGTTTCAACCCCAAGCGCGGCGGCTCGGAGGACGTCAGCCATCTCGATGACATGGCGCGCCGCATCTACGAGTTGTTGGGCTGGCACGTCGAACTGTACATCGACTCCCGAGAGCTGCCGGAGCTGTTCGACACGCTGGTGGCTCTGCCGGCCGTGGTCATCGATCACCTGGGTTTGTCGAAAGAAGGATTGCCTCACCTGCTTTGGCTGGCTGAAAGAGGAATCCGCGTCAAGGCCAGTGGTTTCGGCCGGGTGGATTTTGAAGTCCGCAGCGCCCTCAAGTCACTCTTCGCGGCGAACCCGGAGGCACTGATGTTCGGCACGGACCTGCCGTCGACCCGCGCCGCACGACCTTACAGCGACCGCGATTTTCAGCTGGTGATCGACACCCTGGGAGCGGACGGGGCCCGGCGCGTGCTGTTTGAAAACGCGATCAGTCTGTACCGGCCACGGGGTGGGAACAAGCCGCACTGAATCGACTGCTTTTTGCCCCATGGCGCCCTGGCTTACATGTCGTTCGGCGGTGTGAGCGTCCTGCGCTCGGGTGAGTAGAACGGCTTCCGGGTGACACGGCATCTGAACATCTTGCGCTCCCACATGCATTCCCGGTGCAGGTAGATTTCCGCCCACATTTCCTGTTCGCCTTCGAACCAGGGGGCGTCGATGAAGGCCAGGGCGATGTTCTGCTTGAGCGTGGGCGACCACAGGGCGGAGGTCACCTCGCCGATCTGCCGCTTGGCGTCTTCGCTGGAATAAATCAGCGCGCCATCGGCCTGCTTGTTCCAGTCGATATCCAGGCCCACCAATTTGCGTTTCAGACCCTTTGTACGGGCTGCCAAAAGTGCACGCCGACCGTTGAAGTGCCCCTTTTCCAGGTCCACCAGCCAGTCGAGCCCGAGTTCGAACGGAGTGCGGTCACGGCCGAGCCGCACGGTCTGCAGACAGGACATGAATTCGTCGCCGACCTGCATGAGGCCGGCCTCGATACGCAGCATGTCGAGGGCCGTGGAGCCGATCATGCGGATTCCGTAGGGCTGGCCCGCGGCGAATAGCGATTCCCACAGTTTTTTCGCGCGTTCAGCGCCGATCCACAGCTCGTACCCCAGGTCACCGGTAAAGCCGGTGCGGGACACCATGACCTCGCAGCCATCCAGGGAGAAGTGCTGCAACTGGAAGGGCTTGAGCGCCTCGATGCCGGCAAATCCCATTTTTTTGAGAATGGTGCAGGAGATGGGGCCCTGCACGGCCAGGCCGGCGATGTCTTCGGTGACGTCGCTGATGGCCACGTCGTAGCCGATGGCGCTGTCCATCAGCCAGTCGATCTGCCGCTCGGCGCAGCACAGGCGAAATTGGTTTGCCGAAAACCGGAACACTGTGCCGTCTTCGATCACGTGACCGTTGTCGTCACACCACAGCGAGTAGGCCACCCGCTTAGGCACGACTTTCCTGACATCGCGGGTGACCAGGCGATTCATGTAGCGCTCAGCGTCGGGGCCGCTGATGTCGTACTTGATCATCGGGCACAGGTCATACACTCCGCAGGTATTGCGCACGGCGAAGTACTCCTGCCCCTCGCAGGCAAACGATTCGAGCGTCGTGTAACCCGACCATTCCTGGTAGCGGTCGTTCTGGATCAGGTGCTTGTAGGACTCGAAAAACGGCGTTTCGAGAATGGGCCGCTCGGTGAGAGGGCGCTGGTTGTTCTGCGTGTCGGCAATCATCTCAATGTCCTCCCTTCAGTACCTGCTGCGCGGCATTGCGGCCGGCGATGCCCATGACGTTGCCCCCGGGATGGCAGCCTGCGCCGCACAGGTAGAGACCGGCGATCGGCGCCTGGTGCTGCGCCAGCGCGGGGATGGGGCGGTTGAACAGGAACGACTCGAAAACCAGTTCGACGTGGTGCCAATGGCCGCCGCTGATGCCGAATTCGCGCTCGATGTCGCGCGGCGTCAACAGCTCGGCCGCGAGTACCTGCCCCCGGATGCCCGGCGCATAGCGCTCCAACTGGTCCAGCACCGTCTCGAGGAAAGCCGCGCGGTTCGCATCCTCATCGGGCGAATCGTCATAGGGCACATACTGCACGACGGCTGAAACCACGTGCTGCCCCTGGGGGGCGAGGCTGCTGTCACTGGCGGAAGGCACCGTGATCTCGAGCACCGGTGCCGCCGGGTACTCCCGGTACTTGCTGGGGTTGAAGGCGAGCTCAATTTCGTCCATGCCGGGGGCAATGATCAGGCGCGAACCCAGCCCGGACTCCTCCACGCCTTTAAAGCGCGGCGCCCCTTCGAGCAGCAGGTGCAGCTTGGCCGCCTTGCCGGAGGAACGAAGGTTCTTGATCTGGCGCACAAAACCGGTATCGAGATGGTCCACGCTCACCAGTTTAAGGAAGGTCTGCTTGGGGTCGGCGTTGGAAATGACGCAATCGGCGTCGAGCCGTTCCCCGCTGTCGAGTTCGACGCCGGCGGCCCGGTCGTTTTCTACCAGGATCTGCGTGACGCGGGCGCCCGTGCGAATCTCGGCTCCGGCCGCCCTGGCGGCGCCGACCAGTGCCCCCGACACGGCACCCATGCCGCCTTTTGGCAGGGCAACACCGATACCGCCATTCCTTTGATAGCCTGCGACGCGATAGAGGTAGGTCAGTACGCTGCCCATCGAGCGCGCACCCCACTCACCGCCGAGCAGGGCATCCATGGCGATGGCGCCTTTCAGCTGCGTACTTTCAAAATATTCATCGAGCAGGTCATACAGATTCATGCCGATGATGCGCAGCAGCTCGCGCATATGGAACCGGCCCAGCCTGCGGACCCGCAACCCCAGGCCCAGCAGGGTCAGGCGCTGCCGCCACGTTTCGATCGAGAGCTCCGGGGCGATGTCTTCGAACACCGGCCGCAGGGCCTTTGCGAACCGCTGCATGTCTTCATTGAAACGCGCGTAGGCTGCAGCGTCGGCCTCTGATACCGCCTTGCCCTGCGCCGTGCTGCCGTGCAGCACGATGGTTTCTCCGCTCTCACTCAAGGACACGGTCCTCATGTCTTGTGCGGCATAGTCCAGGCCGTTGCCCGCCAGATCGAGTTCAACCGCGAGATCGGCCGGCATCGCGTGCAGCAGGTGTGCGCATGCCGAAACCCTTGCGCCCGGCGCGAATTCGCGCGTGCGCGCGGCGCCGCCGATGTCCTCCGCGGCTTCGAGCACCAGAACCGATTGCCCGGCGCGCGCCAGCCCCGCGGCACAGGTGAGGCCATTGTGGCCGCCGCCGATGACAATGTTTTGATAGCGCTGTGCCATGGTCATGCTCCTCTGCCCAGGTCCCGCAGGACTTCGCGCGCCGCGTTGGCGCCGGGCGCGCCCATCACGCCGCCTCCGGGGTGCGTGGAAGAGCCGCACATGTACAGGCCGGAGACCGGCGTTCGATACTGCGCGTAGCCGGGGATCGGTCGATTGAAAACCAACTGATCCATGGTCAGTTCGCCCTGGAAGATGTTGCCTTCCGTGAGCCCCACGTCGTCTTCGAGGTCCTTGGGCGTGCGGATCTCCATGTGCAGGAACTTCTCTTTGAAGTCCGGGCTGAATTCGGCGATGCGATCGACGATGTGCTGCCCATAGGCCTGTCTGCGCTCCTCGGTCCACTCTCCGTCGGCAAGCTTGTAGGGGCAGTACTGGATGAACACCGACATCCAGTGCTTGCCGGTCGGCGCCATGGTCGGGTCGATCAGCGAAGGCAGCAGCATGTCGAGATACGGTTTGTCCGACCAGCGCCCCGCTTTCCAGTCGTCGTAGGCACGCTCCAGTTCACCCATGTTCTGCGAGATGTGGATATCGCCGGCCAGGCAGGGCGATCCATCGGGGATACCGTGAAATTTCGGCAGCCCGTCGAGGGCGATATTGACCTTGCCGGACGAACCGCGAAAGCGGAAGTTTTTGACCCGCTCGACAACCCAGGCCGGCAACTCGTTCGGGTCGACCGCGTTGAAGGTGCGCCGGACATCCATGCTGGACAGCACGAGGCCGGCCTCGATGGTCT
>JAPHSB010000200.1 GCA_026193295.1 Lysobacterales bacterium | reverse complement strand
GCCGCTTTTTCAGGCCGGCCAGATGCTTGCGATACACGGCATGAGCCAGCAGTCCTCGCACGATCTCCGGACCGGCGCGCAGATCGTTCACGGTCTCGAGCAGGGGAGCGACATCGAGCCGGGCCACGGCCCCGGTATGCGGGCTGGCGATCCGGGCCAGGGCCAACGCGGTCAGCACATCGTCCGCTCCCTGGGTCATGCTGATGATGAACAGCCCGATGGCGGCATTGCCGTACTGCTGTCGCGCGGTCGAAATCGCGCGGAACACGGCCAAAGCCTCGGCAGCCTCATCCGAAAGCAGCGGGTTCTCACCCGGTTCAGGCAGACCGCCCGACGCCAGCAGATGCGCCAGGATCTCGGCACGGCGCTCCGGGTCGCGTTGCTCCCAATCGGCGCAGCCAAGTAACTCGCCCACCACGCGCCGGTGCAGCAAGGCGTCCTGGCGGACGTCCAGGGTCACCAGGTGAAAACCGAAGGTCCGGATTCTGCACAGCAGGCGTTCGACATTGAACAAGCCGGCATGCGCGCCCCGGTTGGCCCGCAGGCTGTCGCCGATGAGAGCGATATCTGCCGCGAAATCGTCCGCCGAGGGGTAGCCGTTTTCGGTCTCGGCCAGGGTGGCCTCCAGGCGCTTTGCCACCAGCCTCAGCAGGCAGCGATAGGGCATGTCCCGGTGCCGCTCGGGAATCTCCCGGAACACCTCGGGCAGCCGGTCCCGGTAGCGCTCGAGCCGCTGCTCCAGCTGCGGCAGCACGCCAACCTCGGAAGCGGACTGGCTGAGGTACCGGGACAGCCGCTTCACCTCCGGCACATAGCGCCGGATGATGACCGCGCGCTGCTGCGCCAGCGTTTCGAGGATGGTTGTCGAAGTCACATTGGGGTTGCCATCCATATCCCCGCCAACCCACGAGCCAAAGCGCAGGATCAAGTCCTCCAGGAAGCCTTCGGGGCAATGGCCGAAATGCTTGTTGAATGCCTGCTCCAGCGTCTCGTAGAACAGCGGCGTTACCCGGTACAGGATATCGGTCAGGTAAAACAGGATGTTGTCCAGTTCGTCGGCTACAGTCGGACGTGCATGAGGCACCAGGCGGGTCTGCCACGATGAGGTCAGGGCCGAACGGATGCGGCCGATCGCCAGGTCGTGTTCAGCCGGCGTCAACTCCGGATTCAATCGTTCCACCAGGCGCAGCACGATGTCGTACTCCTTTTCCTGGATGGTGCGGCGGGTCGCCTCGGTGGGATGCGCGGTAAAGACCGGCTGGATGCGCAGCGCGTTGATCGCATCCGCCAGCGCCTGTCCCTCGAAGCCTTGCGCTTTCAGGTCGGCGAGGATGGCGTCGAGGCTGCCGGCCTGCGCATCAGCGCCGGCGCGCTGATAGTCCCGGCGGCGCCGGATGCGGTGGACTTTTTCAGCGAGGTTGACCGCCCGCAGATAGGCCGTGAAGGCCTGGATGACCCGCAGCATCTGCTCGGGTTCCAGCGCCGTCAGGAGTTGGTCGAGCTCTTCTTCGCCCGGCGCAGTCGTGTTCTCCCGCTGGCGGATGGCCGCCTTGCGCACGGCCTCCACGCGGTCCAGCAATTCCTGTCCGTGTTGATCGACCAGCACCTGCCCGACCAGCGAACCCAACAGGCGTACGTCAGCCCTCAAGGGCTGGTCTTTTTCGGGAAGATCGATCCGCCGGATGTCGCTCATGATGAGCGGCAATATATCAAATCAGAGAACGCGAACGTGCATCACGCCTTCTGCTGCGGCGATCGCCTCGATGATGGCGGGGGTCGGCTCGCTCTCGATATCGATGATGTTGTAGGCGATATCCCGCAGGCTCTTGTTGACCATGTCGAGCACGTTGACGTTGTGGTCGGCCAGCACCGACAGCACTGTGCCCAGCACGCGTGGCACGTTGTCATTGGCGAAGGTTATACGATAGCCACCGTTCCGCACCATGCGGGTTTGCGGGTAATTCACCGAGTTCACGATGTTGCCGTTCTCCAGGAAGTCCATCAACTGATCCGCCGCCATCACTGAGCAGTTCTCCTCGGCCTCCGCGGTGCTGGCTCCCAGGTGCGGAAACAGCAGCGTATCCTTGCGCCCGAGCAGCGCCGGCACCGGGAAATCGGTAATGTAGGCACCGAGGGCGCCCCGCTCCAGAGCAGCGATGACGGCATCCACATCGACAACCTGTTCGCGCGCGAAGTTGAGCAACTTGGCGCCGGGCTTGAATCGCTGCAGCGCTTCGGCATCGATCAGGTGATGGGTCTGCTCGATCGCCGGCACATGCAGGGTTACAAAATCGGAAAGGCGCAGCAGGGCGTCCAGGCTGTCGACCTTCTGAACCCGGCTCGACAGGCGCCAGGCCGCCTCCACCGACAAGGCCGGATCAAAACCGGCCACCTGCATGCCGAGTTCGAGCGCGACGTTGGCAACCATGGACCCGATGGCCCCCAGACCGACCACGCCGAGTGTCCTGCCGGCGATCTCGCTACCGGCAAACTGTTTCTTTTCCTTTTCCAGTTGCCTGGCCATTTGCTCAGGATCGTCGATGTCCGTGAGCTGTTGCACGCGGTTCATGCCATCGAGGATGCGCCGCGAACCCAGCAGCAGGGCCGCGGTAACCAACTCCTTGACGGCGTTGGCGTTGGCGCCGGGGGTGTTGAACACCACCACGCCCTTGTGCGTGAACTCGTCCACCGGGACGTTGTTGACCCCGGCCCCGGCCCGGGCCACGGCGAGCAAGGTGTCCGGCACCGGTTCGCCGTGCAGCTTATGACTGCGCAGGATGAACGCGTCCGGGCGGTCGACATCCGGGCTCACCTCGTAGCGTTCGCGCGGGAAGCGGCTGAGCCCGATATCGGCAATCTGGTTGTAGGTTTTGATCCGGTACATGGCGGTCTTATTCCTCGCTCACTTGCCGGTAGGCCCATTCCAGCCACGGCATCAGTTTCTTCAGGTCGCTGGCTTCGACGGTAGCGCCGCACCAGATACGCAACCCTGCGGGGGCGTCACGGTACGCGCCGATGTCGTGGGCCACCCCTTCGCGGTCAAGCAGCGCGGTCATCGCCTTGACCTTGTCATCGGCGAGGTCCACGGTCAGGCAGACACTGGTGTTGGAGCGCTGAGTCGGATCAACGGCCAGGAAGTGGATCCAGTCGCGACTGGTCACAAACGCCTCGATCACGGCCAAATTGCGCTGCGAGCGCTCGATTGCGGCATTGAGCCCACCGATCTCGCTCAGCCATTTCAGCGCGTCCAGGTAATCAGCCACGCACAGCATCGAGGGCGTGTTGATCGTAGCGCCCTGAAAGATGCCCTCGATCAGCTTGCCGCCCTTGGTCAAACGGAAAATCTTCGGCAGCGGCCAGGGCGGCGTATGGATTTCCAGGCGTTCCACCGCCCGCGGGCCCAGGATCAGCATGCCGTGAGCGCCTTCGCCGCCGAGCACCTTCTGCCAACTGTAGGTGACGACGTCCAGCTTGTGCCAGGGCAAATCCATCGCGAACACCGCCGAGGTCGCGTCGCATATGGTCAGGCCCGTTCGGTCAGGGTCGATCCAATCGCCGTTCGGCACCTTCACACCCGACGTGGTGCCGTTCCAGGTGAATACGATGTCGTGGGATGGGTCGGCCTGGCCCAGATCCGGAAGCTCCCCGTATGATGCGGTAAAGGTCCGCACCTGCTCGAGCTTGAGTTGTTTGGTGATGTCCACCAGCCATCCCTGCCCAAACGACTCCCAGGCGAACACGTCGACCGGGCGCGGCCCGAGCAGAGACCATAGCGCCATTTCGACGGCGCCGGTGTCGGAGGCTGGCACCACGCCCACGCGATACCCGTCCGGCAAGCCCAGCAAGTCTGCCGTTTCGCTGCAAACCCGCCCCAGAACCTGCTTGCCTGGCGCCGAGCGGTGCGAGCGCCCCAGGGTTTCCAGCGACAGGCGGCTCACATCGTAGCCGGGCCGCTTGCTGCAGGGTCCCGAGGAAAAATTCGGGTTGGCCGGTCGTTCGGCGGGTCTCATGGTGTTTGCTCCGAATGGATGCTGCAGGTTGTGCCGGGTTCAAATCCGAGCCAGTCTCGGCTATTCAGGTGGGGATAGCCAGCACCATTCGCAAGGGCGTTGACCCGCCTCATGAGCCTCGGTGCAAGCCCTACCCATCGGGACGCGAAGGATTATCATGGAACCTGGGTATCGGGCTGCTGTTCCAACAGTATGATGGCAAACGAAAACCGGCATGGATTGTCGCGCCGCGGCACGGCATGGCGCCTGCCTGCCGTGCTTGTGGCGATGTTGCTTGCGGCCTGTTCCTCGGCCCCACCGCGGCAGCCGGCTATCCCCGCATTGGCTGGCCATGCGCCGTTCGAAATCCCGGACGTCGATTTGCTGCGCCTGACACCGGAAATGCGTGAATTCACCGAGCGCTATGCGAAGCGAAGCAGCAACAATGCAAGCAAGGCCTGGAGGCTGGCGTACGCCGCCCTCGATCCCTATCTGCTGCACTTCGATTACGACCCCATGATCACTCTGCCCGCGGACGAGGCTTTCCGGGCCGGCCGCGGCAACTGCCTGACGTTTTCAAGCATGTTCGTCGCCATGGCGCGCGACGCGGGGCTGAAAGCGTGGTTCCAGGAGGTTATTGTGCCCCCCGAGTGGAGCGCCGTGAACGAGACCTTGCTGGTCAGCAAGCACGTAAACGCCGTGGTCGCCGAATGGGGCAGCAGGTACATTATCGACGTCAGCCGCCGCAAAAAAATGCCGCTGGAAGAGACCCGCCGGATGGACGACGAGGAAGCGCTGGCGCAGTACTACAATAACCTGGGGGCCGACGCGCTGATCGGGAATGATCTGCCGCTGGCGCATGCCTATTTCAGCAAAGCGTTGGAAGCCCGCCCCGGCCTGGCCTACGTCTGGTCCAACCTCGGCGTTGTATTCCGCCGCAACGAACAGACTGCGGATGCCATGCTCTGCTACCGCACGGCCATTGACCTGAATCCACAGAACACCATGGCGCTGAACAACCTGCACACCGTGTACACTGAGGAAGGCGACCTGCAAGCCGCTGCGGCAATCGCGCGGCAGGTCGATAGAAACCGCCGCGACAATCCCTACTACCTGCATCACCTTGCTGAAGTCGCCAATGAGGAGCAGCGCTGGTCCGACGCCATCGATCTGCTGAACCGCGCCATCCGGCTGGAGGGCAACGAATACCGCTTTTATTACACCCTGGCGCAGGCACAGTATTTCGCCGGGAATACCGAGCTGGCGTACGCCAGCCTGGAGCGGGCGCGCGAACTCGCCCCCACGGAACTGATGGATGACCCCCTGACCCTGCCCTAGCCCAACCGGGGCGATCGTCGGGCTAGCTGTGAATTCCAGCAAGGTTGTATACGCATTCTCCAGGATTCGTTCTGTCCTTCGATTCGGCGCGCCGGTTGAGAGCGACCATGCTCCATCCAGGACACGCCACGAGTACTTCCCTGTAGGCTCGGATGCGTCATCCCTGACGCATACGGTCCTGGATAGAGCACGCTCACTCTTCCCGGCTTGTACCACCCGAATAAGCGTGTCCTGTGGTATGCGTGGTGGCACGGCTTGCCAGACCCGGTCGGTGGCGGCGGATTCGGCGATTTCGAAGCGCCGAGCAGACCGGCAGAATAGGGGACGATTGGCCCGGATGGGCAATCGAGCTCATCCAGTATCAGGGATGTGCTGTATGAGCGACCCCGTCCATTCCGCCGGGCTGCGAGGGGAGTCCCGAAGCGACCGCTGAGCCATGAGCCGCAGCCGCCGCCACCGGCCGGGTCCCTCTGCCCGTGTTAAGTGTTTCCAGTTAACAGTTCCCTCAGTTCTGTAAACAAAGTTGCTGGAATTGACAGCTAGCCCGCCAGCAGGTCCAGCACTTCTTCCATGCGTTGAAACACGATTTGCATCTGCCGCTCGTCGGGCAGTGTCGTGATCCGGAAATGGTTGCGGTACGGCACGTTGAAACTGCTGCCCGGGGCGATCAGCACGTGTTTCTTCTCGAGCAATTCGAGCGCGAATCGCTGATCGTGGAAATCGGGCAAGACGTCCGGCTTAACGCTGGGAAATGCGTACATCGCCCCGGTGGGCGGTTGCAGCTCGAGGTACCTGCTGCCCGCGACACCCTCGATGATGGCTTGCCGCGATTGGTACAGGCGCCCGCCGGGGGCCGTGAGCTGGAGGATACTCTGGTGACCGCCGAGCGCGGTCTGC
>JAPHSB010000090.1 GCA_026193295.1 Lysobacterales bacterium | reverse complement strand
GTTGCGTTGATGGAATTGCTTCCCGAATGAATTCGGTCCTACGTTGCGTTGATGGAATTTCTTCCCGAATGAATTCGGTCCTACGGGTTTTTGGTGAACCGCACGATCTGGCGGCGCTGGCGCTTGTCGGGGCGGCGTGGGCGCTCCGCCCGGGCCTGCTGGTCGAGCTTGCGTTGGGCCGCGGCGGCTTCGCGGCGAGCGGCGCTGTCCGCGTCCTCGACGTATTTCTCTTGTGCCAGCGTGGCGGACACGCGCCGGTCGCCGAGGTCAGTCACGGTCACGACGTATTCGTCGTCCCCCCGCCGAATGGTCAGTTGATCGCCCTCCGCCAGGGTGCGGCCCGGCTTCACCCGGTGTCCGTCGACCTGCACCTTGCCGCCCTTGATGGCCTCGCGCGCCAGGCCACGGGTCTTGAAGAACCGCGCGGCCCACAGCCACTTGTCGATGCGGACTTTTTCACTCATTAGCGAATTGTAACCTGCTGGCGCGAACTTGCTCCCGATATGCGCATGCATCACCGGAAGGTGCCGGGTACCCCTGTTCAGGACATTCGAGCTGTCGGGAACAGTCGAATAGCGCACAGGGATGTCTTGAGCGTGTCCTGAACAGGGGTACCCGGCACCTTCCTCGGGAAAACTCCCGCTTTGGCGCAAGCCCGCTCCAGCAGAAGATCAGGTCAGCAGGGTATTCACACGCCGTACGAACTCGGCGGGATCCTCCAGTGAGGCGCCCTCGGACAGCAGGGCCTGGTCGAACAGGATCAGCGCCAGGTCCGTGAAGCGCGCCTCGTCGCCCTCATCCCGCAGCCGGTGCACCAGCGCGTGGCTTGGGTTCAGCTCCAGCACGGGGCGACTGTCCGGCACTTCCTGGCCGGCCTGCTCCAACAGGCGCTGCAGGTGCAGGGCCATCTCCTGGTCGCCGAGCACGACGCAAGACGCTGAGTCCGTCAGGCGTTGACTGGAACGGACCTCGCTGACCCGCTCACCCAATGCCTGTTTTGCCCTCTCCAGGAGAGCGGCGTCCAGCGCGGCTTCCGAACCGGCTTCTTCACTCTCGCCGCTTTGCTCTTCGGCTTTGCCCAGCGCAGCCAGGTCGATGTCGCCCTTGGCCACGGATTTGAACGGCTTGCCCTCGAATTCGTGGAAATAGGCCATCATCCATTCGTCCACGCGGTCCGACATCAGCAGCACCTCGATGCCCTTCTTGCGGAACACCTCGAGATGCGGGCTATGGGCGGCTGCGCGGTAGTTTTCGGCAGTGATGTAATAGATCGCTTCCTGGCCTTCCGGCATGCGCTCGACGTAGCCGGCCAGGTCGACAATCTGCTGATCGCCCTCGCCCCGGGTGGAGGCGAATCGCAACAGGGGTGTGATGCGGTCGCGATTGGCGAAGTCCTCGACGATGCCTTCCTTGATGACGGCGCCGAACTCGCCCCAGAATGACTGGTATTTTTCCGGGTCGTCCTTGGCGACCCTGGCGATCAGGTCGAGGCTGCGCCGGATCACCGCCGAGCGGATCTTGGTGGACAGCTCGTTTTCCTGCAGCAATTCGCGTGACACGTTCAGCGGCAGATCGTCGGAGTCGACCACGCCGCGCACGAATCGCAGGTAGTGGGGCAGCAACTGCTGCGCGGCGTCCATGATGAAGACGCGCTTGACGTACAGACGCAGGCCGCTGCGCTCGTCGCGCTGCAGCATCAGGTCCATCGGCGCGGTGCCGGGGATGTACAGGAGGGTCGTGTAGCTCTGGCTGCCTTCGACCTTGTTGTGCGCCCAGCACATGGCGTCGTCGAGGTCATGCGTCAGGTACTTGTAGAACGATTGGTATTCTTCGTCGCTGATGTCGCTCTTCGGCAGGGTCCACAGGGCCGAGGCCTTGTTCACGTCCTGCCATACGCTGCCCTTGTCCTCATCCTCTTCCTGCATGCGGATGGGAAATCCGATGTGGTCTGAATAACGGCTGACCAGTGAGCGCAGCGTCCAGGCGCTCAGGAAGTCCCTGGCATCCTCCTTGAGGTGAAGGATCACCTCGGTGCCGTGGGTTTCCCGCTCGACCGGCTCCAGCGAATACTCGCCGGCCCCGTCCGACTCCCAACGTACACCGCTGGATACCGGATCGCCCGCCCTGCGGGTCAGCACTGTCACCCGGTCGGCGACAATGAATGACGAGTAGAAGCCCACGCCGAACTGCCCGATCAGGTGGGCATCGACTTTTTCGTCACCCGACAGCCGGTCGAGGAATGCCCGGGTTCCCGACCTGGCGATCGTGCCGATGTTTTCCTTCACGTCGTCGCGGGCCATGCCGATGCCGTTGTCACGAACCGTCAGCGTGCCGGCTTCCTCGTCCGCCTCGATCTCGATGCGCAGGTCGTGGTCGCCTTCGTACACGGAGTCGTCCTTGACCGCGGCAAAACGCAACCGGTCCAACGCGTCCGAGGCATTGGACACGAGTTCGCGCAGGAAGATTTCCCGGTTGGAATACAGGGAGTGGATCATCAGGTGCAGAACCTGGCGGGTTTCCGCCTGGAACTTGAAGGTCTCCGCAGCTGCGCCTTCGGTGGTCGGGCTTTCTTTGGTCTGTGCTTCGCTCATGGTTGGTGCAAATTCCGGTTGTTGCGATGGGAACATACATAGGGTTGGCGCGGGCCAAAAAAAAGCCCGCCGAGTGGCGGGCCTTTTCTGGTCAGCGGCGTAAACCGCTTAACCCAACTTCTCTTTGATCCTCGCGGACTTGCCTTCGCGGCCACGCAAGTAGTAGAGCTTGGCGCGACGCACGTCGCCACGCCGCTTGACCGTGATCGAATCGATCAGCGGGCTGTGCGTCTGGAACACGCGCTCCACACCGGTGCCGTGCGAGATCTTGCGCACGGTGAACGCGGAGTTCAGGCCGCGGTTACGGACGGCGATACAGACACCCTCGAACGCCTGAACGCGCTCGCGGTTGCCCTCTTTCACCTTCACGTTGACCACGATGGTGTCGCCCGGAGCAAACTCCGGGATGTCTTTGCTCAACTGCTCGGCGTTGATTTCGTCGATGATGTTCGTCATTTTCCCGATCCTATGCAATTTCAGTCACTGCTTACTGGCCGCCGCTCGTCGCGCCTGCGTTCCGAAACTCGGCCTTGAACTCAGCCAGCAATAATCTCGATTCCTCGTCCAGTTCCAACTCATCCAGCAAATCCGGCCGGCGCAACCAGGTGCGCCCCAGGGCCTGCTTTCTGCGCCAACGTTCGATGGCGCCATGATCTCCCGATAATAGCACCGGCGGCACCGCCAGGCCTTCGGTTTCCTCCGGCCGGGTGTAATGCTGGCAATCCAGCAACCCATCCGTGAACGAATCCTGTGCCGCCGACTGCTCGTCACCGAGCACGCCCGGCAGCAACCGCGTCACGGCGTCGATCACCACCGCGGCGGCCAGTTCCCCGCCGCTGAGGACATAGTCGCCCAACGACCACTCCTCGTCGATCTCCAGCTCGATCAGCCGCTCGTCGATCCCTTCGTAACGGCCGCAAACCAGGATCAAGTCCTGCCGACCGGCCAGTTCACGCACGGCTGCCTGGTCGAGTCGCCGGCCCTGCGGGCTCAACAGGCTGACCTGCGCTGTGCCGCCGGCCCGCTCCCGCGCGGCCCGAATCGTGCTGCGCATCGGCTCAACCGCCATCACCATGCCGGGACCCCCGCCATAAGGGCGGTCATCCACTGTGCGATGCCGGTCCCGCGCAAAATCCCGCGGGTTCAACAGTTCCAGCTGGACCTGCCCGGTGCCGATGGCACGACCGGTCACTCCCAGGGCCACCAGCGGCCGAAACTCGTCCGGAAACAATGTGATGACCTGGATCCTCATCACTCAGAAGTCCGGATCCCAGTCGACGGTGACCACGCCAGCGTCCAGATCCACCTTCTTTACATACTGGCCGTGGACGAACGGTATCAATCGCTCCCGTTCGCCGCGCACCACCATCACGTCGTTGGCGCCGGTGGCCAGCATCTGGTCAATCGTTCCAAGCTCCCGGCCATCCTCCAGCTTGACCACCAGGCCCAGCAAGTCGGCCCAGTAGAACTCGCCACTCGATGGTGGCGGAAACTGGTCACGGTAAACGGCGATCGACTGATGCACCAGGGCCTCGGCCTGTTCACGGCTTTCCGTGTTTTCCAGCAGGGCAATCAAACGGTTGCCGTGCTTTTTGCCCTGCCTGACACGAACCTCTTCGAGAGATTCGCCCAGCAACCAGGGCTGGTATTCGAATATCGCTTCGCGTGGCTCGGTCTGGGAATGGATCTTTACCCAGCCCTGGATGCCGTGCACCCCGGCAACGTGTCCCAGGGGAACGAGCTTTCGTTCGAGGGCTTTGCGGTGCTTCACGACAGGCCCTCCACGAGCCTG
>JAPHSB010000347.1 GCA_026193295.1 Lysobacterales bacterium | reverse complement strand
CGCCAATCCGCTGACCCCGGTTTACGCAGCCTTCAAGTACGGCAAGACCCGGCTGGCGAACGGTGACGTAACGGTGTCGGCTATTGGCGAGGACGCACAGACCCCCACTGCGGATATTGACCGGGAACTTGTGATCATGGTTCTAGGCGAGACAGCGCGTTCCGATCACTTTTCATTGAACGGCTACGCGCGGGAAACCAATCCCCGGCTCACGAAGTACGACGTGATCAGCTTCACCAACGTCTCGGCATGCGGCACCTCGACTGCCATTTCCGTGCCCTGCATGTTCGACGTCTACGACCAGGACGAATTCAGCCCAAGCAAGACGGAGTCGACGCAAAATGTGCTCGACGTGCTGGGCCACGCAGGCGTCAGCGTTCTGTGGCGGGACAACAACTCGGATTCCAAGGGTGTCGCCGATCGTAGCCCCATCGAGGACTTCCGCTCACCCGAGCTGAACCCGTCATGTGACGAAGAATGCCGCGACGAGGGCATGCTGTCGGGGCTGCAGGAATACATTGACCGCCAAGCGACGGGTGACATCCTGATCGTGCTGCACCAGATGGGCAGTCACGGTCCCGCCTACTACAAGCGTTATCCTCCCGAATTCCGCGTGTTCACCCCGACCTGCGATACCAACCAGCTCGACAGTTGCAGCGAAGCCGAAATCCGCAATGCCTACGACAACACGATTCTGTACACCGACCATGTACTGGCGGAGACCATCGAACTGCTGCGCCACAATGACCCGCGATTCGAGACGGTCATGCTGTACGCCAGTGACCACGGCGAGTCGCTCGGTGAGTCCGGCGTCTACCTGCACGGGCTGCCCTACTGGCTGGCGCCGGACGCCCAGACCCGGGTGCCGATGATCCTCTGGTTTGGCAGGAATTATCACGACGCGGATACAACCGCAGTTCGTCAGCTGAGCGACTCGCCGTGGTCGCATGACAACCTGTTCCACACCCTGCTCGGCCTGTTCGAGGTCAGCTCGGACGTCTATGACGCCGCCAAGGACATCCTGCAGCAGTCGCGGAGCCAGGAAGGGGCGCTGGTCGAGCTCGATCGACGGACTCCCGAGTCCAGCGGGTAGCCGGGAATCGCCCGGCTCAGACTTCGATCACCAGTTTCCCCTGGTTGCGCCCGTCGAACAGCATCAAAAGCGTGTCGGGGAAGGTCTCGATGCCCTTTACGATGTGTTCGCGCGATTGCAGTTTGCCCTCGGCCAGCCACTGGCTCATGTCACGAGCGAAGCGTGGGAAGTCCTTTTCAAAGTCGAATACGATGAAGCCTTCCATGCGGCCGCGGTTAATCAACAGCGAGAGGTAGTTTTGCGGACCTCTGACCGGCTCGGTGCTGTTGTACTGGGAAATAGCGCCGCACAGCGCCACGCGGCCTTTGAAGCGCAGCATAGCCAGCGCGGCATCCAGGGTCTCGCCGCCGACGTTGTCGAAATACACGTCGATGCCCTTGGGGCAAGCCGCTTTCAGGGCCGGGTACAGCGATTCGGACTTGTAGTCGATGGCCGCATCGAAACCCAGTTCGCCGGTCAGGTAGTCGCACTTCTCCTTGCCACCGGCGATGCCGACCACCCGGCAACCCTTTAATTTCGCGATCTGGCCGACCAGCGAGCCGACCGCCCCGGCCGCGCCTGAGACCAGCACGGTCTCGCCTTCCTGGATGGCGCCGATATCGAGGATACCGAAGTAGGCGGTCATGCCCGGCATGCCGAGCACACCGAGGTATTTCGGCAGCGGCGCGGCAGCGGGATCGACCTTGCGCGCGCCCTTGCCGTTGGACAGCCAGTGCGACTGCACACCGGTCGTGCCGACCACGTGATCGCCGACCGCAAACGCCGGGTTGCGCGATTCGATTACCCTGGCGACACCACCGGCACGCATGACTTCGTCAATCCCAACCGGCGGGAGGTAGGACTTGGCGTCCTTGACCCAGCCACGCATGGCGGGATCCAGGGAAATGTAGAGCACTTCGGCCAGAAATTCACCTTCGACCGGCTGCTCGGCCGGCACTGTCTCGATGCTCCAGTTGTCCCGGGTCGGCATTCCAACCGGGCGTGAGGCAAGTAATACGCGGGTATTGTTCATCAGGGGTTCCTCTAGTCTTGGGTGGCCTCCGCCGGCGGACCCGACAGGGCTTGGTCATAACTTTAATTATAGGGCCTTGCCCCGCGTACGTGCCTAGAGAGGTAGGTAAATAACCGTGTTGGAAATCAGGATCATGACAAAAACCAGGCAGGTGACCATGGGACCCAGGTAGATTCGGCCCGTCATTCTGAAAAAGTAACGGTTGAAGTACGGCAGCACGAACATCATCGGGACCACCGCGAACAGCAGGTTGACGTAAAGCCAGCCATCGGTCCAGTACACCGTACCGGTGAGGGCGAACGTGAGGTACTGGATCACGACGATCAGCAGTAATCCGAGGGAGTTCGCAAAGCCACCCAACAGCATGCTCTTCCACTCGGCCTGGCCCTCGAAGCGCATGGCGCCGTTGATGCGCAGGGAATTCGAGAGGAAGAACATGAAGAAGAACGGGACGTACATGGCCAACAGCACCAGCAGCGAAGGCTGAAACACGCGCACGCCCATGAACAGGAAACGGTAGTCGACGTGGAAGATCCAGTAGGCGGCGAACAGCAGCAGGAAGTAACAGGCGAACAGCGTCAAAGCGAGTGAGGCCGTGCGCAGCAGTTCCCGGGGGGAGGTTTCCAAACCCCACAGCGCGGGCTGAATGCCCCTCTTTTTGCCGAAGAATCGGTAACTGAGCCAGAACAGCAAATAACCCAGCAAGCCGTTGAGTACAGCCCACAGCATTACTGCGTTGTTCATGCGTTGCGGAAAGAACCAGGTCAGCTCGCGATTGGATGCCTTGACGAAGAGTTGCTGTGAGAGCTCGGCCATCGGGATGTAGGAAAAGCAGGCAATCAGCGCCGCGAGGACGAACAGGCCCCAGAAAAGCCATTTTCCCGCGCCCTCGGGCCGCGG
>JAPHSB010000352.1 GCA_026193295.1 Lysobacterales bacterium | reverse complement strand
GTCTTGTTCGGGGCCAGCACCAGCGTGGGCCGCTGCACCTGCTGAATCACGTTGGCGATGGTGAAAGTCTTGCCCGACCCGGTCACGCCCAGCAGGGTCTGGTGCGCAAGGCCGCTTTCCAGCCCTTCGACCAGCCGAGCGATCGCCTGCGGCTGGTCGCCGGCGGGCTGGAATCCGCTGTGCAGCACGAAGCGTTTGTCCTGGTTGGATGGCATGTCGTTCAGTCCTGTTGGCCGGCGCAGCGGCGGGTCGGGCCCATGGCTCGGGCAAACGATGAATTATACCCTGCCCTGCGCACCCGGATGCCGCCGGCATGGGTATCCTCACCCCGGAATACTGTTATCATCCGTATGCTTAGACAGGGGAAGAGCGTGTCCCGGATTTCGCAGAAAGTCGACCAGATCAAATCGTCCGCCACTATCGTCGTCAGCATGAAGGCCATGGAACTCAAGGCTGCTGGCAAGGACATCGTTTCGCTCGGGGCCGGCGAACCGGACTTCGACACGCCGGACCATATCTGCGAGGCGGCGATCGCCGCCATCCGGGCCGGCCAGACGCGGTACACGCAGGTCGACGGCACCCCCGAACTCAAGGCCGCCATTGTGCGCAAGCTGAAGCAGGAAAACGGCCTGACGTTCAAGCCCGAGCAGATCATCGTCTCCAACGGCGCCAAGCAGAGCCTGTACAACCTGATGGTGGCGCTGCTGAACCGCGATGACGAAGTCATCGTCCCGGCGCCGTATTGGGTCTCGTATCCGGACATGGTCAAGTTGGCGGACGGCCAGCCGGCCATCCTGGCCGCATCTGCTGAAAATGATTTCAAGATAACGGCACGGGAATTGCAGAACTCGGTCAACGAAAATACCCGCATGCTGATTCTGAACTCGCCCTCGAACCCGACCGGCAAGGTCTACAGCGAGCAGGAATACCGGGAACTGGGTGACGTGCTGCAGGAGCACCCGAAAGTGATCATCGCCTGCGATGACATTTACGAGCACATCTACTGGGGCGACGGCCCCTACCGCACGTTTCTCAACGCCTGCCCCGGGCTGGCCAAACGCACGCTGCTGATCAACGGGGTATCCAAGGCCTACGCGATGACCGGCTGGCGCATCGGCTACCTGGCGGGCCCGGCCGACCTGGTCGCGGCCATGCGCAAAGTCCAGGGGCAAAGCACGTCGTGTCCCAGCTCCGTGTCGCAGGCCGCGGCAGCGGCGGCGCTGAGCGGCCCACAGGACTGCGTAGAGACCATGCGCCAGGCGTTCCGGCAGCGTTACGACTATGTGCATGCCGCGCTCAACGCCATACCGGGCGTGGTTTGCCCGGAGTGCGAAGGCGCTTTCTATGCGTTTCCGTCCTTCCAGGATTTCATCGATCGGATGGACGACATCCGCGACGACGTCGAGCTGGCCGCCTGGCTGCTCGAAAAGGCCGGGGTGTCCACCGTGCCCGGCTCCGCCTTCGGTGCACCGGGGCATTTACGCATCTCCTACGCGGCCGGCATGGAGCACCTGCAGGAAGCCATCGGGCGCATTCGCAAGGCCATCGAGACCACCTAGGACCGAATTCATTCGGGAACGTAGGAGCGGCTTTAGCCGCGAAAAATTTCCCGAATGAATTCGGTCCTACGAAGTTCGCTCCGGATTCCTACAGGCATCGTCTGGCAAAGACATTACCCTTCCCCCATGCACATTCACGGCCATGGCACCGGCATGCAAAAGCACGCTGCTTTCACGGTGCTGGAACTGATGGTCACGCTGGTGATCGCCGCCATCCTGCTGCTGGCTGCCGTGCCCGGGTTTCAGCAATTCAGCTGGCGGCAGCACATGCGGGCCGCCGTGGGCAACCTGCACAACGATCTGCTGGTTGCGCGCAGCGAGGCGGTGTTCCGCAACGTCAGCGTGGTGGCCTGCCCGGGGGATCCGGCAAGGGGCTGCGTTGGCTCCAGCGACTGGAGCGGTGGCTGGATTGTCTTCGCCGACGACAGCGGCGACCGTCAGCACCAGCCGGCGGAAACTCTGATCCGGCGGGGCCAGGTGTTCGAGGCATTGACCATCAGCGGTTCAGCCGGGCGCCGCAGCGTCCGCTTCCTGGCGGACGGCAGCGCGCCGGGCAGCAATGGCACGATCGGCTTCTGCGGATTGGGCGGGCCGGCGCTGGCCCGCAGGCTGGTGATATCGAACATCGGCAGGATCCGGCGCGACGATTATCCGGCCATCGACCCGGCGAACTGCCCACCCCCCTGAATTGAAATCGCCGGTAAAAGATGCCAGATTGAAACTACGGGTGATGGTTGTGCCACGAAGCGGGGTTTGTTCCTTGACTCGCCCCGGCAAACTGCGGACAATACCGCGCCTCGACACCTTTCCCCAGTAGCTCAGTTGGTTAGAGCGGGTGACTGTTAATCACTAGGTCGATGGTTCGAGTCCGTCCTGGGGAGCCAAATTCACCGGAGGCCCGCAAGAAATTGCGGGCCTCTTTTTTTCCCGCATCGGCCTGAATATCCAATCTCCCTGACTGCACGCGAGCCGGGGTCCTTCGGCATTCATTTTGATGAAAAAATCTTAGCTATTGAATTACAGAGACTTACCCGATATTATTAATGTGCTTTTGCGGCAAACACGGGACTTCGCGAACATAAGCGATGCCCGTGGAGTCCCTCGGGAGATGGCGCGAAGGCAACAAGCCTGGCCCACACGCCAGGCAGGCACAGGGTTCCATATCGGGGGGTATCGGCCCTCCCGGTCCAGGGCAAGGACCGGGTTCTCGACAAGGATCAAATGGACATTGAACGTCTTGACCAGCGCTGCCGCGCGGAGCGGTGGCTGTGCGCTGGATGTCCGGTCCGGTTACGCCAACGCTGCGTGCCCGGCCGGAATAGAAGAAGGGCAATGACCATGGGATACATCGGTTTCACTATGTTTGTAGCAGCTAGTGGGGCTCTAATCGTCTGGTTCTGGCACAGGAGTTATACGGCCGACAGGTACAATCGTTTTCGCCGTACCCGCCAATCCCGCAACGGGTTGCCGGCCGATCCCATTCCACCCGTCAAGCGGAACGTCGACGGCCTCTCCGACGCCGAAAAAAGGCGCATAGAGTGGGAGGCAAAGCTCGATACCTGGCAGCGCGGTTTCGAAACGCGCAAGGCCGCATTCAACAACAACGTCGACACGCTCCAGGGAGACAAGTACACCTTCGTTCCCGGACCGCGACGGAGCAATTCCGCAGCGAGTTCTGCCTGACGACAAAGCGGTTATTCCCCCCCGGCGCCAGCCGGGGGGGAATGGCCATCAGCGTGTAACACTCGGCACCCGCTGATATCGCCCCTCCTCATGCCACCGGGATTTGTGGGTCCGGTTACATCTTGATGACATCCTCGGGCCCGAGGGAATACTTAACGGCGTTGGCGAAGACCGGGGAGCCATACGCCCTTGCTTTCGCACCGGTAAATTCCCCATCGGTCACCAGGCGCTCGTGGAACACCAGGGGCAGACCCGACTTCTGCGCGTGCTTCCTCAGCCACTCCAGCGATTCCTGGGGCACGCTCTGCCCGGCGGGAATCGCCAAGATAACCTTCCAGTTACGCCATTTGCGGCCCGGAATGGCGATCACGCCAGAGCGATCGGGTCGCATCTCGTCGGGGTACTGGCCTTCGTCCTCCAGCCACGCGCACTTGAACCGGACACAGGGGTCTTCGGGGCGATTCTCATAAATGGCGCAACCTTGTTTTGTGCAGTGCCGACACGGCCGGCCCGGCCGCATGTCCAACGCATCTGCCGACAGCCAGCCTTCACAGCAAGCGGTACAGGAACCACACTCTCGTTTTGTCATGTGCCGATTATCAAGTGAATCAGCCGCAAAAAAAAGGCCGGCACGGTTGCCGGCCGATCGGGTCCTCAGAGAGTTCAGCGCCGCCGGGAACGTGGCAAGCCTGGCTAAGCTCCGTCCACGCGGCTTTCCCGGCGACCCGGGCGCAGCCGCTTCATGCGGTCCCGCATGCTCATGACCTGCCAGGCGCCGATCACGACAAAGAAACCGATCACGGAGAAAAGCCGTGCGGTGCTGCTCATCGCTGCATAGCGGTCTTCGACCGCCACGGCAGCCATCGGCAAGAGGTATAGAACGGCCGTCACGGCAATGCCGTACCAAAACAGAAATTTCAACAGCTTGTGAAGACTCTTCCAGCTTTCGACCCGTGCGCTTCGCATCATAGCCTCCTGTCAAACAAGGTAGTTCACAAAAAAGAGGGGACAGTTGCCTGTCCCCCAACACACTCACAATGCACACACTTCCGGAGAGCCCAGGCTCTGCATCAGCCTGGAGGTTCAGTGTAGGGATTTCGATCCCGCGCGACTTGCCCAAACCGGACCGGCGCATGACACGCGGCCCGCCTGCACGTCCCGCTGCAACTGCAGAAAGCGGAGCTCCGCGAGGGCCAGGGCTTGCTGCATCCGTTCGAGGTTTTCCGGGGGAACCGCCTGGTCGCAGCTGCTCAGCAGTTCGCGCCAAAAGCCGATTTCCGCCCGCAGCATGACCTCGCAGGCACCGGCGCGGTCGTGGTGAAAGTTGTCGTCTGCACCAGTTTCGTTGTCGTCGTATTTCATTGCCCTATCCCGTTGTCCGGGGCGCCCGCCAGGGCGCTTTCCCGCATGGAAGGTACTTTAGGCCCGCCGGCGGCAGACTGCTTGACCCGGCCGGACCGGCGGTTGACGCGATCAGCCGGGCTCAGTAAGAATGCCCGCATGATCACGTGATCAAGGACAGGACAGCGGCATGTCGGTTTTTGCCCCGGCGCTAGGCGCCCTCTGGAGACAACTCGAAGGCTACGGTATCGATCCGGAACCCCTGTTCCGGGAGGAAGGCATCGAGCCCGGGGCGCTGTTCGACGCCGGCGCACGCGTGCCGACTGATCGTTACCAACACCTGGCCGTTCGCGCGGCCGCGCTGTCGGGCGACCCCTACTTCGGACTGCGGGGCGCTGAATATTTTCGCCCGGCCCACCTCGGCGCGCTGGGTTTCGCCTGGCTGGCGAGTTCCAGCTTGCGCACCGCGTTCGAGCGCCTCAGCCGCTATGCCCGGGTCATACAGGAAAAGCTGACCATCGATTTGTCGGAGGACAAGGACTTCTTCTACGTTCGCATCGATCCGCAGATTCCTGCACTCAATACGAAATTTCGCGAAGAAGGCCAGCTCGCGGCCCTGGTCAAGTTCTGCCGGATCATAGACAGCCGGGAGTTCAGCCCGGCCAAGGCCTGCTTTCGCCACGAGCAGCCAAGAGAAACCGCCTACCACTACGAACTGTTTCGCTGCCCCCTCGAGTTCGGCGCCCCCGACACGATGCTGGTCCTCGACATCGAGGATGTCGACAAACGGCTGACGGGATCGAACGACCAATTGGCCGAGCTCAACGAGCACATCGTGGTCAAGTACCTCGCGCACAGCGCCAGGAACGATATTGTCAACCGCGCCAAGGCGGCCATCATCGACGGCTTGGCCAGCGGTTCCGTCAACGAAACCATGATTGCCGAGGGGCTCCACATGACGCCGCGCAACCTGCATCGGAAGCTGCAGAAAGAGGACACGTCGTTCAAGCTGTTGCTGACCGAGGTCCGGCAGGAACTTGCGCATCAGTACATCCAGGATCGGAGTAAAACCCTGACCGAAATCTCCTACCTGCTCGGCTTCTCAGAGGCGAGTTCTTTCTCGCGCGCCTACAAGAACTGGACCGGGCAGGCGCCGAGCGAAGCGCGCCAGGATGTGGCGTAACTGCCCGGATTGTGTTCTACTTAAACGTTGGTCCCACTCCCTCACCCACTGTTGGGAGTGTCATACAAGAATGGATTCGTCAATCCGATTCCGCAACCAGAGAGGAAATCACCATGCGCAAACAGGCGCTCTTTTTCATAGCAGTTTTCAGTTTCGTTTTTACCTCCACCCTGTGGGCTTTTAACCCCGACGTCAGCGACGAGCTGCAACTGGACGTCGCCAAGGCCATCATTGATATCAAGAAGGCAGATCCAGGCATCGAGGAGTTCTTCAACAACGCAGCGGGCTACGCGGTGATCCCCAAGGTCGGCAAGGGCGGTGTTGGCATCGGCGGAGCCTACGGCAAAGGGCTGGTAATCGTCGGCGACGAGGCCGTTGGCCGGACGACCCTGAGCCAGGTCACGGTCGGTTTTCAGCTGGGTGGCCAGGTTTATTCGCAGTTCATCTTTTTCAAGGATCAAGCCGCCCTGGAGGGTTTCCAGCGGGGTAATTTCGAAATGGGCGCGCAAGCCTCTGCGGTCGCGGTGACCCTGGGCGCTTCCGCCGACGCCGATTATGACAAGGGCGTCGCCGTGTTCACCCATGTAAGCGGCGGCCTGATGTACGAGGCCACCATCAGCGGGCAGAAATTCAAGTATGAAGCCCTGTAAGCAACCCCTTCGGTGGAGAAAACCATGCGCACGATCCTGATAACCCTGGCGTTGCTGTCGCTGGCCGGTCCAGCCTTCGCATTTCAGCCGAACGTCAATGACGCACTGCAACTTGATGTAGCCAAAGCGATCCTGGCCATCAAGAAAGCGGACCCCGGTATCGAGACGTTCTTCGAGAATGCAGCCGGCTATGCCGTGTATCCCAGTGTGGGCAAGGGCGGCATCGTGGTCGGCGGCGCCTACGGCAAGGGCCTGGTCATCGTCGGCGGCCAGGTTGATGGCCGTACCACCATGACCCAGGCTACCGTCGGTCTGCAGTTGGGCGGCCAGGTCTACTCGGAGTTCATCTTTTTCAAGGACGAAGCGGCAATCGCCAATTTCAGACGTGGCAACATTGAATTTGGCGCTCAGGCTTCGGCCGTAGCGGCGACCGCCGGGGCCTCGGCGGACACCAGTTACGACAAGGGTGTCGCCGTATTCACCCATGCCGGAGGCGGCCTGATGGTCGAAGGTTCGATCGGCGGGCAGAAATTCACTTACGAACCCTACAAGTAACCGATCTTGAGAATATGCCGGGCACCGCCGTGCCCGGCTGACCTCTGTGGCGTACTTTCAGACAGTTCCGCCGCAGGTAAGAATTTGCATTCGACTCAGCAATTGCGGCCTCAGGCGAAAAGCTCCAGGTCCCGGTGCAGACAGGTGACCATGGCCGGCGTGCACCCGTAAAACTCACCGTCGGGTGCAAGGTCCAGGCCGGTTGGCCCATTGATACGAATCGTGCGGGCCTGCCGCGTTATCACCTCGGGATACTCCACGTGCCTGCCCTGATAAATCGTCGGGAATAGCCGCAGCAGCCTGGCACGCGGAAGACGGCGGACCAGGGTGACGTCCAGCAGACCGTCATCGAGCCGGGCGTCGGGCGCCATCAGGAAGTGCGTGCCGGTGTAG
>JAPHSB010000479.1 GCA_026193295.1 Lysobacterales bacterium | reverse complement strand
CCTCGATGAGCTTGCCCGCAACGGCATCCATACCCCGGTCGTTATGATGACCGGTTACTCCACCGTGGAGAACGCGGTCAAAAGCCTGGCGGCGGGCGCCGTGGACTACCTTCCGAAGCCCTTCACGGCCGACGAATTGCTGACGGTCATCCGGCGGGCCCTGCGCTCCAGCGCCCTGCTGGACGCGGCCGAGTCGGCCGGACTCGAGCGCGAAGGATCCATGAGCTATGTGCCCTGCCCCGATCACTACCTCAGGCTCGGCTGCGTCAGCTGGGCCTTGATGGAGGACGAGGGGACCGCGCGGATCGGCGTCAGCGACCTGTTCCTGAAGGCGACCGAGGGCATCGGGCAACTCGAACTGGCGGAGCCTGGCGATGATCTCGTGCAGGGCATTCCCTGCGCGGTCGCCACGGCTCCGGACGGAACGTCCCACGGCATCATGTGCCCACTGACCGGCAAGATCCTCGAGGTCAATGCAGACGTGCAGGCAAAACCCTCGCTGGTAGAGAAGGACCCCTATTTCAAAGGGTGGCTGTACCGGGTGCTACCGTCGGACCCGGAAAACAATTTGCAGTGGCTCAAACTATGAAACCTCGCACAAGGCGCAGCGCTCTGCGGCAAAGGAGATAACAATGACACTGACAACGGTACTGATAATCCTGATACCCGCCGTTATCCTGTTCGTTTTTCTGAACCTGCTCTCCAGGGAGCTGTTTCGCAAATTCCACGAGATGAAACGGCAGGCCGAGCGCGAGGAAGTTCTCGCGGAAAGCCTGCAGCTGGATTTCACGCGCGAGTCCAAGACCCTCAAGCGAGTCGAAGTACCGGAACCGGTGGCGCGGATCCTCTGCGTGGACGACGAGGAAGTCATCCTCGACAGCTTCCGCAAGATTCTCGTGCTGGATGGCTATAGCGTGGACACCGTGGAGACCGGGCAGGAGGCGCTTGGGCTGATTCAGACCCATGACTATGACTTCGTCTTTACCGACCTCAAGATGCCGGCCATGTCCGGAACGGAAGTAGCCAAATCCGTCAAGCATCTGCGTCCGGACATCGACGTGGTCATCATCACCGGCTTCGCCACCGTGGAGTCTGCCGTGGAATGCATGAAGTATGGCGCGATGGATTACGTCGAGAAGCCGTTCACCGAGGACGAGCTCAGGATGTTCGTGAAACATGCGCTGATCAGGCGCCATGACCGGATTGAGAAACAGCTCAAGCCGCGAGTTCACGTCCTGGGTACGGCAGCGAGCGACCAGTCCGCCGGAGGAGAATTCTCGGTCCCCGGCGGCGTCCTCGTCTCTCAGGGCCACTGCTGGGTGAGCCTGGCGCAGGACGGCAGCGCCAAAATCGGCCTGGATGATTTCGCCAGGAAACTGATCGGGCGGATCGACACGATCGAATTGCCCGAGGTCGGTACACGGGTAAAAGCCGGAGAACAGCTCTTCGGCATCAGGCAGGGGGATCGCCACGCGCACTTCCGTGCACCGCTGAGTGGCAAGGTAATCAAAGTCAACGGCGATCTGGGCAAGGGCAACGGGGCGCTGGAAAACCTGTCCTATGGCAGAAGCTGGGTTTGTGTCATCGAGGGGGAGGCGCTGGATGAAGAACTGCCCGGGCTGAAGATTGGAAAGTCCGCTGTAGCCTTGTTCCAGCAGGATATCGACCGCTTCAGGGCGTTCCTCCAGCAAGGCAACGACGCGGTGGTCGCCGACCCGGCTTCACTGTGCATCGGCGCGATCGAAAAACTCGACAATGCGCGGTGGGACAGCGCGGTCAAGGAGTTTTTCGGGCGCTGAAAGCGCATGATTCATGGAACTGCACGCGCCTTGCCAGGGGTTCGCGATTGAGCGCGTGGTTTGAATATTTATCGCATCAGGTCTTTCGAGCATCGCCCTGGCTACAACTACCTACCCAAGCCAGCCGGCTCAACGGTTACTTCATTGGCACATCCAGCGTTTGTGCCTGCAACTGTTAACGTTTACCCCGCCCTGCGTCCGGTCATGATTTTCCCCAATTGATGCATACAATCTGCATTAATATTGAAAAGGACCGG
>JAPHSB010000289.1 GCA_026193295.1 Lysobacterales bacterium | reverse complement strand
TTCCAGCCGTCACACAGTGGTTACGAACATTTTCGTGATCCCGGGGTGCGCGAGCCTTGAAACACTTTGTCGAGCAGGACGCCGACTTGCGCCGGGTTGCATTGCGGACGCCAGCGGGTTTTCTCGCCTTCGGCCTTGGCTCCGGGCTGTCACGTTATGCACCCGGTACCGTGGGCACGGTGGTTGCCGTCCCGTTCGCCTGGCTCCTGATGCAGATGCCTCCGGCCCTGTACTGGGCCGCCCTGGCGGCTTTGTTCCTGCTGGGCGTTTGGCTGTGCGGCGCGGCCAGCCGGATGCTCGGCCGGCACGATCCCGGGAATATCGTCTGGGACGAGATGGTCGGCTATTGGCTGACGGTGGCCTTGCTGCCGATGACCTGGGGCTGGTGGCTGGCGGGTTTCGTGGCCTTCCGTTTCTTCGACATCCTCAAGCCATGGCCGATTCGCCGGCTGGAGCGGGCCGTTGGGGGCGGCCTGGGGATCATGCTGGACGATGTGCTCGCGGCTGTGTACGCGATGCTCATACTGGCCGCGGCGCAGCAATTCCTGTAGGCCGACCCCTATCATCCCGCGTCGAACGCGCTGCGAATCCAGCTGATTTCGGCGCCGGCGGCACCCTGGCCGATCGACACCACATCGAAGCGCGATGGGCGCTGGCCGTGATCGGGGTACCGTCCGAGGAACTGCCGCGCCGCGCTGACGATCCTGCGCTGCTTGGCCGGCGTCACGCTGTCGGCGCCGCTGCCGTAACGGTCGCTTTGGCGGTAGCGTACCTCGACGAATACCAGCACTGGCCCGTCCAGCATGACGAGGTCGATTTCGCCGGAGCGGCATAGGTAATTCCGGGTCAGGGTTCGCAACCCGCGCCGGCAGAGCATCGACTCAGCCACGCGCTCCCAGTCGCGCCCTTGTTGGCGTGCATTCGGCATTCAACGAAGTTCTGGAACGGGCGGCGCCACCGATGCCGGCCCGGTAGCTCCGGGCCCAAGGGCTGCCTGCCGTTCGTTCGGCGGCGGCATGGTCAGCGGGACCGGGCGCCCCTGCTCGAAAACGGCCCAGGCAGGTTCGCGTTCGAGCCTTCCGGCTGTGTTGACCCGGTAGGTGCCGGAGTGGCCGGGAAATACGAAATCGTGATCCCTTCTCATCAGGCCCAGCCAGGAAAGCATGTTCCAGACGTCCTGTCCCAGTGCGAAGAGTGAACCCAGGGAGCCCTTTCTGAGGCTGGCGAGATCCGGAACCCGGTCCTCCGAAGCATGGGCGAGTTCCCATGGCGTCGTCGGGAAGCGAACCCCGTCGAGATCCTGGTTGCGCGCGGGATCGGGCTGTCCCGAGTAGACCCGGCCGGTTGCGTATACCGGAACGTCACCGGCGTCGAGAAAGCGCAATTGCGGACGGATCAGTTTCGCCTGGGTCGGATTGGCCGCCATGAAAATCACGTCTACGTCGTCGCGCCTCGTCGGTTCGAACTCCAGCGGCATCTGCAGCACATTCTCCAGGCGCTGGGCCCGCGCTTTGCTCTCATCGATCAGCAGCAGTCGCTCCAGCGTTGCACTGTGATCATTATCCGTCTCCAGGTAACGGGTTGCCGCTATGATCTGCCGCTCATCGTGTAGGAATTCAGCCTGGAACGCTGCAGCCATGCGCTCGCCCCAGGCGCTTTCGGGCGCGAGTACGATAGCTCGCTGGTACCCGAAGGCGACGGCATTGGCCGCGACCGCCGCGACTTCCGCCTCCTGCGACAACGAAATACCGAATAACTGGCCATCCAGTCCCTGGGGTGGAGCAAAACTTTCCGGCGGATCGTTGAGCGCCAGGACCGGTGTCGCCAGGCCTGGCAGGTTCAGCAGCTCTTCCACCGACTCCCTGCGCAGGGGCCCGACGATCTGGTCGGCGCCGGCATCAAGCGCGCTGAAGTAGGCGGCAATCGTCGACTGGCTGTCGTCATTGGTGGAGAAGAACAGCAGGGACCCGCCGCCCGGCTGGTCCAGGTAGGCGCTCAACAGGCCATCTCGAATGGCGTCGCCAGCGCTCCTCAAGCTCGCCGTGTCCGGGAGCAAGGCCGCGGTCCGGCGCGGAGGAGAAAAGAGCTGCCGGTAGCGCAGCCAGGTATCCAGCGCCTCGGTCTCGGCGAGCAGGTGGTATGGATGGCGTATTTTCCACGCGGCGACCGCGGCGCTGATGCCGTCGGGGATGACCAGGTTCTGGCGGATCACGAGCGCCAGGTCGAGCCAACCGATCCACTGACGGTCGGCCCGCGGATTCTCGGAGCGGATGGACAGTTCGCCTGAGGACACGTCTTCCAGCGCACGCATCAGCTCGACGGCAGCTCCGGGATTATAGGATTGCATATCGCCTGTGATTTGCGTGGCGCGAGCAAGAGCCATCGAGGCCGGCCCCGAGAGCATCTTCCGGGTTTGCACCTGAAGCGTGTTGTATCGGTCCCGGGAAGAGGCCGGCAGTGCATCTGCGGCCTGTTGGAGAAGCACATCCGCCTCGTCCGGGCGCGCGGCCCGCAGGGCCAGGTCGGCCAATACCAGGTCCAGCCTGGATTGATCGGCGGGCTGGAGACCGGCTTTGGACACGCCGCGCAGGGCATGTTCGGCGCCGGCCACGTCGCCCGCCAGCAACCATGCGTCGGCTGCGCTTACACGAAGAGCCGCGGCGCGATCTGGCGGGGCCAGCAGTGCCTCGCTCTCCCAGGCAGCCGCAGCCGCCGCATAATCGCCACGGGCGAAAGCCGCCGAGGCCTGCGCCACGGTTGCGGTCTCGGCCGGGGGCTCGACATCCCAAGCGGTAGTGCTGCAGGCAGTGATCAAAACCGTGAGCAGGGCGGCTGCGATTCGAACGGATTGCGGGATATGTCCTGGCATCGATACTCGGCTCATTGCGCTCCCGGAAATGATACCGCAAGCCGACTCCGCTTGATTCATAATATCGCCACTATGACAAACCACGGCACACACGGCTGCCTCTACGTGGTGGCGACGCCGATCGGCAATCTCGAGGACATCACGCTGCGGGCACTCCGTGTACTGACAGAAGTGGATATTGTCGCGGCCGAGGACACGCGGCACAGCCGCGCGCTGCTGGCCCGCCACGGGCTGGACCGGAAGCTGCTGGCCCTGCACGAACACAATGAGGAGCAGCAAGCGCCACATTTGCTTGGCCGCTTGCAGCGCGGCGAGTCCGTCGCACTGATTTCCGATGCGGGCACCCCTCTGTTGTCCGATCCCGGTTATCGGTTGGTCGGACTTGCGGCGGCCGAGGGTATCGACGTCGTGGCCGTCCCCGGCCCGAGTGCCGTCACCGCGGCGCTGTCTATCAGTGGACTGCCCACCGACCGCTTTGCGTTCGAAGGTTTTCTGCCCGCCCGGCGTGCGGCTCGCCGCAAGTTCCTGGAGGGACTGCGGTCCGAGCCGCGCACGCTGGTGTTTTTCGAATCGAGCCACCGAATCGCGGAGAGTCTTGGCGACCTGGCCATGTGTTTCGGCCCGGAGCGGCGTGCGGCGGTCTGCCGTGAAATGACGAAGCAGTTTGAAACCGTGCTGCGCGGGTCTCTGACCGAACTCTGCGAGCGAGTCGGGACCGATCCCGACCAGCGCCGGGGCGAATTCGTGGTGGTGGTGGCGGGCTGCGCCACCCAGGCGGAAGAGACGCTGCCCGAGGCGGTCCGCTTGGCTCGCGAACTCCAGCCGCTGCTGGGTTCGAGCCAGGCGGCACGCGCCGCGGCGCGCTTCCTCGAGGTGTCTCGCCGCGCGGTGTACGAAGCACTGCAG
>JAPHSB010000274.1 GCA_026193295.1 Lysobacterales bacterium | reverse complement strand
CCGCCGTGATGGCGCTCGCGCGTCTCGACATCCCCGGGCTCGTCCTCTACAACGGCTCGATCGCGCCCGGCCGCTACAAGGGCCGCGACGTCACGATCCAGGACGTCTTCGAGGTGGTCGGCGCCCACGCGGCGGGGAAGGTCGGGCCCGAGGAGGTCCACGCCCTCGAGAACGTCGCCTGCCCCGGCGCCGGCGCCTGCGGCGGCCAGTTCACCGCCAACACCATGGCCATGGCGCTGACCGCTCTGGGCCTGTCGCCAATGGGCGTCAATGACATCCCGGCGATCCACCCGGACAAGGGCGAAGCCCTGCGCGATTGCGGCCGCCTGGTCATGGACGCGGTCCGGCAGGACCGCAAGCCGCGCGACCTGGTCACCAGGGAAGCGCTGCGCAACGCTGCCACCGTGGTAACCGCTACCGCCGGCTCCACCAACGCCGTGCTGCACCTGCTGGCCATTGCACGCGAGGCCGGCGTGGCCTTCGACATCGACGAATTCGACACGATTTCCCGGAATACGCCGATTATCGGCGACCTCAAGCCGGCCGGCCGCTTCATGGCGCCCGACCTGTTCACGGCCGGCGGCACACCGCTGGTTATCAACCGGCTCAGGGGCGCCGGCCTGTTGACTGACTCGCCGACTATTACCGGGCGCAGCCTGTTCGAGGAATGCACAGATGTCCGAGAAACCGAAGGGCAGGAAGTCGTAACGGCTTTCGATCGCCCGCTCAAGCCGCGCGGCGGCTTCGGCATTCTTTACGGCAACCTGGCGCCAGAGGGCTGCGTGGCCAAGCTGGCCGGTCACGGTGAATTCAAGTTCACCGGCCCGGCCCGCGTATTCGAAAGTGAAGACGACTGTTTTCGCGCCGTGCAAAGCCGAAAGATCCAGGCAGGTGACGTGATCGTCATCCGTAACGAAGGTCCGCGCGGCGGCCCCGGCATGCGCGAGATGCTGGCGGTCACCGCCGCGCTGGTCGGCCAGGGGCTTGATACCTCGGTCGCCCTGATGACGGACGGCCGGTTCAGCGGAGCCACCTACGGCTTCATGGTCGGCCACGTGGCGCCGGAAGCCGCGCGGGGCGGCCCGATCGGCCTGCTGCGTGACGGCGACACCATCACCATCGACGTCGACGCGCGCCGGGTCGATGCCGATGCCGACCTCGAATCCCGCCGCACCGACTGGCAGCCGCGCCCACACGCCTACCCGTCCGGGGCACTGGCCAAGTATGCATTCATGGTGTCTTCCGCTTCGGAAGGCGCCGTCACTTCGTTTCCCGATCTGGACGGACAGGGTCTGAACCCATGACCCGAGCCGATCCGAGCAAGCAACCGACAGGAGAGCCAGCCATGGCCGACTACGTTTACATCTTCGACACCACCTTGCGGGACGGCGAGCAGTCGCCGGGCTGTTCGATGAACGTCCGCGAAAAACTCCAGGTCGCGCGCATGCTCGACGAACTCGGCGTCGACGTCATCGAGGCGGGTTTCCCCGCTGCCAGTGACGGCGACTTCGAATCGGTCAAGGCCGTCGGCGACCTCGGCCTGAAGGCCACCATCTGCGGCCTGTCACGCACCCGGCACGGCGACATCGAAGCGGTCGCACGGTCGCTGGATACCGCGAAGAAGAAGCGTTTGCACATTTTCATCGCGACCAGCCCGATCCACCGCGAATTCAAGCTGAAGATGAGCAAGCAGCAGATCATCGACGAGATGTGCGGCGCCATGGAGTTCGGCAGGCAGTGGTTCGACGACATCGAGGTGACCGCCGAGGATGCCGGCCGTACCGAGATCGACTACCTCACCGAATACTTCCAGGCCGCCATCGACGCCGGCGCGCGCGTGCTGAACGTGCCGGACACCGTGGGCTACGTGACGCCCAGCGAAAGCCGCCAGCTCTACCAGCACCTCACGGACAACCTGCGCCATGACGGCAGCGTGATCCTGAGCTGCCACAACCACAACGACCTGGGGCTGGCCGTAGCCAACGCCCTGGGCGCCATCGAGGGCGGTGCGCGGCAGGTGGAATGCACCGTCAACGGTATCGGCGAGCGCGCCGGCAACTGCTCGCTGGAGGAAGTGGTCATGGCACTGCGCACCCGGCATGACCGTTACGGACTGCACACCGGCATCGACACCACCAGGCTGTACCCTGCCAGCCGCGTGGTCACGGCCGTGACCGGCTCCCGCGTGCAGCCGAACAAGGCCATCGTCGGCCGCAACGCCTTCGCGCACGAGGCCGGCATTCACCAGGACGGCGTGCTCAAGCACGCGGAAACCTACGAGATCATGAAGCCCGAGGACGTCGGCGTGCCCGAAAACAGCCTGGTGCTGGGCAAGCACAGCGGGCGCCACGCCTTCAGCAATCGACTGGAGACACTCGGCTTCTCGGTAGACAAGGAAACCATGGAAGACCTGTTCATCCGGTTCAAGGCGCTGGCAGATCGCAAGAAGAGCGTGTACGACGAGGACATCGAAGCACTGGTGCTCGGAACAGAGTCCAGCGGCCCCTGGCACCTCGATGCGATTTCCATTCACACGGAAGTGGAAGAGACGGGACAGTCCGCCGAGGCCAGCCTGAAGTTACGCTTCAATGGCCAGGCGCCGCGCATCTACACCGGGCGCGGCGACGGTCCGGTCAACGCCATCGTCAACGCGATTCGTGCCATCCTGGATCAGGAACTGCACCTGGAAGAGTTCCACGTCAGCGCGGTGTCCAGCGGCAGCGATGCGCAGGGACGGGCCACGGTCCGGGCGACCATTGGCGCCAGCCGCTACAAGGGTTCCGGGGTTTCGACCGACATCGTAGAGGCCTCGGCCCAGGCCATGGTCAATGTCATGAACCGCCACCACCAGCACCAGGGCAAGGACGTCAACGCCCCCCGGGTCGCGGCGGCAGTCTGAGATGCCGGCCAACGCCGAAGGAGAACGCTGAATGCCGTCACCCTCAACCCTGTTCGAAAAGGTCTGGCAGCGCCACGTCGTGCGCGAGGAAAGCGCCGATACGCCGGCGATCCTGTACATCGACCTGCAGCTGCTGCACGAGGTGACCTCGCCACAGGCCTTCGATGAACTGAAGCGCCGCGGGCTGAAGGTACGCCGCACCGACCGTTGCCTGGCCACCATCGATCACTCGACGCCGACCACGCCCCCGGACGCCGATGGCACCCGCCACTACTTCACCGCGCAGGCCAAGGCACAGGTCGACCTGCTGCACGTGAACTGCGCGGAGTGCGGCATCGAGCTGCACAGCTGGGACAGCCCCAACCGCGGCATCGTGCACGTGATGGGCCCCGAGATGGGCGCCACCCAGCCTGGCATGACCATCGTCTGCGGCGACAGCCACACGGCCACGCACGGGGCTTTCGGCGCCCTGGCCTTCGGCATCGGCACCACCGAGGTCGGCCATGTGCTG
>JAPHSB010000204.1 GCA_026193295.1 Lysobacterales bacterium | reverse complement strand
CACGGAATGAACCACCAGAGCTTCCAGGGGATGAGGGAGGTGGACGCCGCCAGCCAGCCGGACAGGGGCAGCGCGATCATCAGCAGGTAGAGCGCCGCGTGCGACAGCCATGCCGCACGGATTTCCCAGGGCTTGCTGCCCGCAGGTTGCGGTGGTGCGGGATGTGCCCAGCGCCACAGCAGGCGGATGACCGCCAGCAGCAGCAGCGTGATGCCGAGCGACTTGTGAGCGGTCATTACATCCACCTTCAGCGGTGAGCGGTCCATCTCGTGACCGATCCATCCGCCGATGCCCTGCAATGCGATCAAGACTGCCATCAGCCAATGGAGTAAGCGCGCTGCTGCACTCCAGGATTCGACAGGGTTGTGGGTAGCCATGTGTCCGCAGGATGGTCTGTGAGGAGGCCGCCTTGCGGCCGATTGGTCCATTCGGCGGCAAGGCGGCCTCCCACGTTGAATCAGCGCTTCATGAAGTTGAAGAACTCGGCATTGGTCTTGGTCGCCTTCATCTTGTCCAGCATGAATTCAATCGCCTGCGCCTCGTCCATCGGGTGCAGCAGTTTGCGCAGGATCCACATCTTCTGGAGCTGGTCCTGGGGAATCATCAACTCCTCACGGCGCGTGCCGGAACGGTTGATGTCGATGGCGGGGTAGGTGCGGCGTTCCGCGATGCGGCGGTTCAGGTGAATTTCCATGTTGCCGGTGCCCTTGAACTCCTCGTAGATGACTTCGTCCATCTTGGAGCCGGTATCGACCAGGGCGGTGGCGATGATGGTCAGCGAGCCGCCTTCCGTCATGTTACGCGCGGCGCCGAAGAAGCGCTTCGGGCGCTGCAGCGCATTGGCGTCGACGCCGCCGGTCAGAACTTTTCCGGACGACGGCGCAACCGTGTTGTAGGCGCGCGCCAGGCGCGTGATCGAGTCGAGCAGGATGACGGCGTGATGTTTGTGTTCGACCAGGCGTTTGGCCCGCTCGATTACCATTTCCGCGACCTGGACATGGCGTGAAGCGGGTTCGTCGAAAGTGCTGGAGATTACCTCCGCGTCCACCGAGCGCTGCATCTCGGTCACTTCCTCCGGGCGCTCGTCGATCAGCAGGATGATCATCTTGCTTTCGGGGTAGTTGGCCCGGATGCTGGTCGCGATGTTCTGCAGCATGATGGTCTTGCCGGCTTTAGGCGGCGAGACCACCAGGCCGCGCTGCCCCTTGCCGATCGGAGACACCAGGTCGATGATGCGGGCCGTGATGTCCTCGGTGCTGCCGTTGCCTCGTTCGAGGGTGTACTGCTCGGTCGGGAATTCGGGAGTCAGGTTTTCGAACAGGATTTTCCGCTTGGCAGCGTCGGGCGATTCGTAGTTGATTTCCTGGACTTTGAGCAGCGCGAAGTAGCGTTCGCTGTCTTTCGGCGGCCGAATCTTGCCGGATAGCATGTCGCCGGTGCGCAGGGCGAAGCGGCGAATCTGGCTGGGCGAAACGTAGATATCGTCCGGCCCGGCAAGATAGGAACTGCCGGCGGCGCGCAGGAAACCAAAGCCGTCCTGCAGGATTTCGAGAACCCCGTCGCCGAAAATGCTCTCGCCATTCTTGGCGTGCGCCTTGAGGATCGAAAAAATGACTTCCTGTTTGCGGGAGCGTGCTACGCCCTCCAAACCCATTTCATCGGCGATTTCCTGCAATTCGGTCATCGGTTTTAGCTTGAGGTCGGTTAGATTCATTGAATAGCTCTGATTGAAGGCCTGTGCCTGTTGTTTAACAGCGGTTGCTTGTTGGTGATCGATATGATGCGGTTGACCCGGCCGGCGCCAGGATCGTGGATTCAATGTGCGGTACACGGCAGTTCCGCCGCGCGCTTCTAAAACCTTGTCATGGTTGGCCGGCTTTCTGGTCCATCCAGGCAGTCCAATTGGGCCGGCGAAAATCAGGGAAGTTGTTCAGCCGGGCGGGGGACCCGGTGACAGATGACGTAAAACTAACACGATTGTCTGGCAGCGTCCAGTCAATCGAAAGGCCCGGAAGTCATCGCTTCCGGGCCCGCTGGCGCAGACGGGGACTGCGGGTCAGAACTAGCTCAGACAACTTCCTCGACAAAGGCCTTCAACTGGCCCTTGGTCATGGCGCCCACCTTGGTCGCCTGAACCTTGCCGTCGCGGAAGATCATCAGCGTCGGGATGCCGCGGATGCTGTACTGCTGCGGCGTCGCCATGTTGCTGTCGATATCCAGTTTGGTCACCTTGAGACGGTCGCCATACTCGTCGGCAATTTCGTCGATGATGGGTGCGATCATCTTGCAGGGGCCACACCATTCCGCCCAATAGTCGACCAGAACGGGTCCGTCGGCACTCAGTACTTCCTGGTCGAAGCTGCTGTCGGTTACATGGGTAATTTTGTCACTCACTGTCATATCTCCAGGTGGCCCGCCGCATTCTTACTGGAACAAGGGTAGCGGCGCGGTTAATATATTCTTTTTGCAAGGCCCTTGACCCGGGCAAGCCGGACCGATTCGGTACAGACTGGGGTCGGGGTCATCATTTCAACTGAACTGTTCAACGATTTCAAGGCGCAGGCAGCAATTTTCAAGTCCCGCTGCTCAAAACCAGGGCCTGTTTACACCAGACCAATCAATGACCAGGAACCGGCGATGCGAACCGGACCAACCAAGGTGAAGGACATATGCCCGAAAACCAAGCAAGCAACCATCTGACTGAGGTTGCCTTCGAAACACTGGACCTGCTGCCTGCCGTGCAGGCAGGGGTGGCCAAGGCCGGCTTCACGTATTGTACGCCGATCCAGGCGCTGACTCTGCCGCTGGCCCTGCGCGGACAGGATGTGGCCGGCCAGGCACAGACCGGGACCGGCAAGACGGCGGCCTTTCTGCTGGTCATTTTCCAGCGCCTGCTGGAAAAGCAGCCCGGTGAACCCGGCCGCCACCCGCGCGCCCTGGTGCTGGCGCCGACCCGCGAATTGGCCCTGCAGATTCACAAGGACGCGTTGCTGCTTGGCGGAGACACCGGCCTGCGTTTTGGCTTGGCTTATGGTGGAATCGACTACGAAAAGCAACGTACCGAGCTCGAGCAGGGCGTCGACATCCTGATCGGAACGCCCGGCCGCATCATCGACTACTTCAAACAGAACGTCTTCAACCTCAAGCAGATCGACGTGATGGTGCTGGATGAGGCCGACCGCATGTTCGACCTCGGCTTCATCAAGGACATTCGCTACGTGCTGCGACGCCTGCCGCCCCGAGATCAGCGCCAGAGCCTGATGTTCTCGGCTACCCTGGGCCAGCGCGTGCTGGAACTGGCTTACGAGCACATGAATGAGCCGGAATTGCTCAAGGTGAAGACCGACCGGGTCACGGCCGACCTCGTACAGCAGTCGGTCTACTATCCGGCCAACAAGGAAAAGCTGCCGCTGCTGGTCAAGCTCCTTCGCGGCATCGAACAGGATGTCAAAGGTGGGGGCCGTGTCATGGTGTTCGCCAATACACGCGTGGCAACCGATCGCGTGGAGCGCACCCTGAACGCCAACGGCATTCACGCAGCCGCCATGTCGGGCCAGGTTCCGCAAAAGAAACGTCAGACCCTGCTGAAGCGCTTTCATGACGGCGAGATCCCGGTGCTGGTAGCGACCGACGTTGCTGCGCGCGGTCTGCACATCCCCGACGTCACTCAAGTGATCAACTTCGACCTGCCGCAGGACGCCGAGGATTATGTCCACCGTATCGGGCGCACGGCGCGCCTCGGTGCGCGCGGCGAGGCCATCAGCTTCGCTTGCGAGAATTACGCTTTCCACCTGCCCGAAATCGAGCAGTACATCGGCTACGCGATTCCGGTGGAGTACGCCGATGCGGAGTCGCTGCCGGAGATCAAGCGGGCGCCGCCCGCGCCCAAGCGCGAACACCGGGGCGGTGGCAGAGGCCGCTCCTCGCGCGGGGGTGGGTCTGGCGGACAGCGCAAACCGGCTGGCGGCGGGCAGGCTGCATCTGGCGACCGGCCGCCCCGGCAGCGCCGGCGGCGCAAGCCAAAGGCCGCCGCCAGCGAATAGCGGGCAGTCGTCTTTCCGGTTGCGGGAATGATCACCTTTGAGCATGTAAGTAAACGCTATCCGGGCGGCATAGCCGCCCTGCAGGACGTCAGCTTTCGCCTGGACCCGGCGGAAATGGTGTTCCTCACCGGCCACTCCGGTGCGGGCAAAAGCACGCTGCTGAGGTTGATCCTGATGTTGGAACGGGCGACGCGCGGGCAGGTCATCGTGGATGGGCGCAACCTGGGAACCACGCCCGCCCGGTTCGCTCCACGAATTCGCCGTCGGATCGGGATGATCTTCCAGGATCACAAGTTGCTCAGCGACAAGACGGTGTTTGACAATGTTGCGTTGCCGCTGATGATTGCCGGAATGCGGTACCCGGATATCCGCAAGCGCGTGCGCGCCGCGCTCGACAAAGTCGGTCTGCTCAGCAAGGAAAAGTCCTGGCCCCTGACACTCTCAGGCGGCGAACAGCAGCGTGTAGGAATAGCCCGGGCCATTGTCAGCATGCCTCCCGTGTTGCTCGCCGACGAACCGACCGGCAACCTAGATCCCGAACTCTCGCAGGACCTGTTCAGATTGTTTCGGCAACTCAACGGGCAGGGTGTGACGGTGTTGATCGCCAGCCATGATCTGTCGCTGATCCGTTCGATGGGTCAGCGTGTGCTGGTGCTGTCCCAGGGCCGCCTGGTGGATGACATCGCCGGTGCCGAAGTCGCCGGGACGCGCGCATGAGCACCCGCGATATGCGGCGCAGGGTCCGCTCCTGGGGGCGGCGACAACTCTACAGCTTCTTTTCGAGCCTGGGCGCACTGGTCAGCCACCGACTCAGCACCCTGATGACGTCACTGGTCCTGGGCATCGCGATGCTGCTGCCACTCGGACTGTTCGTGACGGTGGAAAACCTGCGGTCACTGGACCTGCAGCAGGATAACTGGGGCACCATCACCGTCTTCCTGCAAGCCGGGGCGACGAAACCACAGGCATTGGCGCTGGCGGCCCGGGTCGAAGAGCAACATGCGGCCATCATCAGCGTGGTGTCGCCGGAGCAGGGGATGCAGGAATTCCAGGAAGCCTCCGGGTTCGGACAGGCGCTGGATCTGTTCGAGGAGAACCCGTTGCCCTGGGTGCTTCAGATCACCTTGCAAGCGGCCGCTGGCGAAACGCTCGAGATGGCCGTCCGCGCCATGAGCGACTGGCTGGGCGACCAGGACAGTGTGGAAAGCGTCCAGGCCGATTTCAAATGGCTGCAGCGGCTGGCTGGCCTGCTGGCCCTCGGCGACGCTTTTGTCACCGTGCTTACCGTACTGTTTTCGCTGGCGGTGGTCGTGGTGGTGGCAAACACCATCCGGCTCGACGTGGCCAATCGCGCGCACGAAATCGAAGTGATGCACCTGGTCGGCGCGAGCAACGGTTTCGTCCGGCAACCGTTCCTGTACCTGGGGTTCTGGTATGGGTTGCTGGGTGCATTGCTGGCACTTTTGTTGCTCAGCCTGTGCATGGCGTACCTGTCCCGGCCCCTCGAGGAATTGTTGGACGCCTATGGCAACACCTTTGAGTTCAGGGGCCTCGAGGCGCGTGCGGGTCTGCTCGTTCTGCTGGCAGGCGGCGTGCTTGGCCTGCTGGGCGCCTGGGTTT
>JAPHSB010000074.1 GCA_026193295.1 Lysobacterales bacterium | reverse complement strand
GGTGACAGGATGCCCACCAGGTAGAACGGGATGGTCAGAAGAAACGCCAGCGCCGGAATCGTCACATAGCGCGCACGCTTTACCTGGCCAAAGCGGTCACCCAGCCAGCCACCAGCCCAGATGCCGGCCAGCCCGCCTACCAGCAGGATGGCGCCGAAGAACAGCGAAGCGTCCAGCAGCGTCAGGCCGTAGCTGCGAACGAGAAAGGAGGGTAGCCAGAAGAACAGGCCGTAACCCATCATCGAGGAGCAGGATGCACCCAGCGAGATCAGCCAGAAGCTCGGCTTGCCGACCAGGGTGCTGATGATCGCGGGCAGGCCAGGTGGTGCCCGGTGCTCATGCGGGCTGTCGAATCCCCCACGCGGCGGCTCGCGTACGGCCAGCCGGAATATCGGCGCCAGCAGAATACCGGCGATACCAACCGCAAAAAAGGCGAAACGCCAGTCGATCAGGCTGGCAATGATGCCCCCAAACACGATGCCCAGCGCACTGCCGATCGGGACTCCGAAGGAGTAGATACTGAGTGCCCGCGCCCGCCGCCCGGGCGGAAACAGGTCGGAAACCAGCGAATAGGCCGGGGCGACGCCGCCGGCTTCCCCAACCCCGACGCCCAGCCGGGCCAGGAACAGCTGCCAGAAATTGGTGGCCAACCCGCAAGCGGCGGTCATGCCACTCCAGATCACCAATGCGCCGGTTATGATCCAGGTGCGGCTGAAACGATCGGCCAGCATGGCGACGGGAATGCCCAGCCCCGTGTAGAACAGAGCAAAGGCCAGACCACCCATCAAACCCAACTGCGTGTCGCTCAAACCAAGATCGGCCTTGATCGGCACCGCCAGGATGCCGACGATCTGGCGGTCGATGAAATTGAACGTATACACGATGACCAGGAGCAGGAGCGTAAGGCTCCGGCTGCCCGACAAATTGTGCTCCTTCTCGCCTGGGTAGTTGCCTGTCATCGGTCAGCTCGTCTGGTCCGAGCGCCACACAATATCAGAACCGGCGGTTCTGAGCAGGGTATTATGACTCTATCTCCACTGGTACTCGGCGAGACAAAGTACGGAAGCGATGAATTCGAATCAACAGGTGTTCGAGCTCGGAGAATATCGCCTCACGTCTGGGCAAACCATTCAGGATGTCCGCATCGGCTATGAAACCTATGGCACCCTCAGCCGTGAAAAAGACAATGCCATCCTGGTTTGCCACTATTTTTCCGGCAACGCACACGCTGCCGGTCCGGCCAACGACGCCGACCCGCAACCGGGCTGGTGGGACAGTGCCATCGGTCCCGGCAAGGTCCTCGATACGGACCGCTATTTCATCGTGGCCGGCAATTCACTGGCCAATCTCAACGCATGCGACGGCTGCACGGTCACAACAGGCCCGGCCAGCCTGAACGCCGCCACCGGCAGGGCTTACGGCGCCGATTTTCCGCTGGTGACCGTAGCGGACTTCGTCCACGTGCAGAAACGCCTGCTGGAATACCTGGGGATCGACCGACTGGTGGCGGTTGCGGGCCCATCCGGGGGTTCCGCACAAGCTATCCAGTGGTCCGTCGAATTCCCTGAGATGGTGCCGCGGGTCATCGCCGTCATTTCACCCGGGCTCTATGTTCATCCTTATGCAGCGGCCATGATGGAGTGCTGGACAAAACCCATTCTCGCCGATCCGGCCTGGAACGGGGGCTACTACGATGCCGCCCATCCACCGCTTGAAGGCCTGACCCAGGCGCTTCACCTGTTGACGCTGACCGCCCTTTCCTACGATGTGCTGAGCGAGTTCGGCTACGCACCCGCCGATGACAAGCGACATCCCTCAGAATCGCTGGCAAACGAGTTCAAGGCCGACGCCATGCTCAACGAGATCGCCCGCACACGCGCACGGGCGCTGGACGCCGCCAGCTTCGTCTACATGGTGCGGGCATTCAAACTTTACGACGTGCGCGAACGCCTGCCTCGAGCAAAGGCCAGTTACCTGTTTCTCCCGGTCGAAACCGATCTGGTGTTTCCCCCCCACCTGTCCGCCGCAGCCGTGGACGAACTGCGCGCGGCCGGCTTGGAGGCCGAACTGTTCGTGCTGAAGGGCAACGGAGGGCACCTGGACGGATTAACGAAATTGGACCAGGCACATGGCGTGCTGCGCGATTTTCTCTCTTCCTGCTAACCCGCAATCCACCGCCTACAACTCCATCGCCATCTCGACGCGCCG
>JAPHSB010000076.1 GCA_026193295.1 Lysobacterales bacterium | reverse complement strand
TCATTGATGCGGTAGTAGTTGCGGCAATCGGACACATACAGGGGGCCGGAGTCACCATGGAACTCATCGCCGCCGCGCTCGTTGCACTCGTTTTTGCGGAAGTAGGGGAGCAGGTCGTCGAAGCCCCAGCCGCGGTTCCCCAGCGAAGCCCAGTGGTCGTAGTCGCGGCGATGTCCCCGGATGTAGATCATCGCGTTGATTGCGCTGCCGCCTCCCAGCCCCCTTCCTTGAGGGCAGAACACGGGCGCGCCGTTGCGGATATCCGGTTTTGGTTCCGAGTCAAATTGCCAGTTGTATTTCTTGCTGAACATGAAATAGGCGAAAGCGCCCGGAATGCTGACCATCCACGACTTGCAGTTTGGACCGGCTTCGAGCAGGCAAACCCGGTGGCTGCCATTGGCTGACAGGCGGTTCGCCAGCACGCAGCCGGCCGAACCACCCCCCACAATGATGAAATCGTAGTGAGTTTTGCTCATCGCTCGTCCTGCCGTTGTCTGGGATTGCCCGGGACGGGCTCTCCCTCAATCAAAGCACAGTCTGCCTGTCGGCTCAATGCAGTCCGGTCAGGCTGTCCGCCGGGCATCCCCTGGTTGTCCGAATGGCGCATTCACGCGGTGCCAACGGCCTTCTCGGTCCGTCTGAACTCGTCCTCGATGTAGTCCGCAAGCAGGTCCAGCCGCTCCACGTCCCTGGTCGCGACGATACCGAAATTGAGGATACCGCTGCAGCTGAACATTGTGATGTTCATCCTCAGGCCGGGCACCAGGATGCTGATCGGGTAGTTCTGTTCGAGACGGGCGCCCCAGAGGTAGAGCGTCTGCACCGGCCCGGGAACATTGGATACCAGCGTGTGGCCGGTCGCCGGGATGCGGTCGCTGAGACCGAGCTTGTCGATAAATTCTGCCGTCAGAGCCGAGATGACCGTGTATTGCTGCATGGCGTCGCCGGGTACGCTGTCGACCTGGTTGCGTACCTTATCCAGCGAGTGGCCGATCTCCTGCAGTCGTCGGATAGGGTCTTCGGTTGGGTTGGCCAGTTCCACCAGCGCGACACCCACCATGTTTCCGGCCTTGTCTTTGCCGTCCTTGCGCAGGTTTACCGGCATCTGGATGGTCAGCGGATGGTCCACCGGGCAGTCGATATCCGCCAGGTAACGGTGCAGGGCACCGTCGATGCAGGCCAGCGCCACGTGGTTCAGCGTGGCGCGATTCGCCGCGCAGACATTCTTGACCTCGCCCATGTCGAGAAAGGCCGTGGCGATGCTGCGTCCCGCGGTCGCGCTGCCGGTCAGCGGCGTCTCGTGGGTGGTATTGAATTGCAATGGGAAGGCCTTGCGGGTCACTCCTGCGCGCTCCAGCACCTGCTGCGCGGCCAGTTTGGCCATGCCGCCAGCTGTCATGAGTTGCGACATGGACAGGGTGCCCAGGCTTCGCAGTCCACCGGCCAGGGACAGGCGCGTGTCCTGTTTGGGGCGGGAACGAGTCACCGGCATGGTCCACACAGGCCTCAGCACCTTGTCGTCGGGTGAGTCGCTCAGGGTCTTCTGCAGCCACGTGGTCATCGTCATGCCGTCGGCGTAAGCATGGTGTACGCGGAAATACACGGCGAAGCGGCCGCCTTCGATACCGTCGATCAGGTGGTACTCCCACAGCGGACGCGAGCGGTCCATGACCGGTTCGTGCAGGCTGGCTGCGAAGTCCTTGACCTGCAGCCAGGTGCTCGACTTTCGCGGCCGGTGATAGAACACGTGCTGTTCGATATCGAAGGACCGTGCCGGCTGCCAGTGGGGCCCGGACAGTCCAGCAAACTGGATGACAAGGTTGAACGGCTCGGTCGGCTGGTCATGCTGCCTGAGTTCGTCGACCAGTCGGCGCCCGAAATCGCGCCGGTTCCCGGCAGGTTTCTGGAACAGCATCAGTCCGGCCACATGTTTTGGGCTGCCTTCCGATTCGGCCAGAAAGAAGGCGAGGTCGAGGGCCGAGAGCTTTCTCACCGAGCTGTTCCTTGCGCTGCCGGGATTGGGAATGCTAGCACAAGCTGCTAATAACGCTAAAATTGGACGCCATCGTGCGGGGATGGGGTGAAGGAACAGTTGATCTGCGTCATTATGGCCGCATTGCGCACCCCTCCTATCAGCTTTGAGACTTTTCAGTAACGATCGTAAGGGATAGGATGGTACGTTGAGGGAATAGGCATATTCTTCGGATTCCTGTCCCAGGGCGGGACGACACTTCAATCAAGAAAACGACGCACGCATCGTCTGGAGGAGAAATCAATTATGAATATCAGACCGGGTACAGGCTTGAGGTTGCGGGCGACATGCCTGGCAATCGGCGCAGCGCTGGCGGTATCGTCACCGGCGCATGCGGTGACCTTTGACTGGGGTGACTGGTCGGGTAGTTGGGACAACACGATCTCCTACGGCATTTCCGGTCGCGCTGAGGACAGTGATCCCAGGCTGATCGGCAGGGGCAACGGCGGCACAGGGTACATTGGTGCCGATGACGACGGCAACCTGAACTTCGACAAGGGCGATGTGTTCTCGAACATCATCAAGGGCACCTCGGAAATCGGAATAGACAACGGCCAGTTCGGCGCCTTCGGCCGCATCAAGTATTGGTACGATTTCGAACTTGCTGACGGTAGTCAGCCGCATGGCCATGCGGCCAACAACTACCAGGCGAACAGCAAGCTGAACGATGAAGATTTCGCCAATTACGCCAAGTTCAAGGGCCTCGAACTGCTTGACCTGTTCGTTTATGGCGATTTTGAGCTCGGTAGCACGCCGCTGGACCTGCGCCTCGGCCGCCAGGTGGTGAACTGGGGCGAAGCGACCTTTATCCAGGGCATCAACGTGCTCAACCCGATTGACGTTTCGGCTTTCCGTCGGCCCGGCGCCGAAATCAAGGAAGGTCTGCTGCCGGTGGCCCTCGTTTATGGCAACCTCGGCTTACCCGCGGGGTTCAGTCTCGAGGGCTTTTACCAGTTCAAGTGGGAAGAAACGGTTATCGACGGTTGCGGCACCTACTTTTCCGACCTGGACTTCGTGGCAAAGGGCTGTAACCAGGCAACCGTACCGGATGCCGAGGTGGCTCCGGGCGTCTTTTTACCCGACCGCATCCTGCAGGGCATCAACAGCGTCTACAAGGATCCGTTCGTGGACTATGCAAGTGACAGCGGGCAATTCGGCCTGGCCCTGCGCAATTACCTCGAAGCCATCGATACCGAGTTTGGCCTTTACTACCAGCGCTTGCACAGCAGAACGCCGGTCCTGGCCATCAACTACACGCTGGCCGGGACGTCACAGTCCGTTCTCGGCGGTAACCCCGTACCCGTTTACTATCGGGTCCAATATCCGGAAGACATCGACATCTGGGGTCTGAGTTTCGCCACCAACATCGGGGCTGTCGCCGTGTCCGGCGAAGTCAGCTACAAGCAGGACTTGCCGGTGTCTGTGAACAGCACGACCATCCTGCAAGGCGGCCTGGGCACGCTGGTAACCCAGGGGGCCGCCTGCCCAGTCAACCCGCTGGCGTACGGGCAGATGGGCGCGCGCGCCTGCGCGGCGTTCGGGGGATTCGCGGCGAACCCGACGGGCGACAACCTGGCGCTCGGCTGGGATCGTTTCGACGTTACCCAGGCGCAAACCACCGCTCTGTATTTCTGGGACCAGGGCCTCGGCGCCGAGCGCGTCACCCTGATCGGCGAAGTAGCCTGGATCGGGGTCAACGATCTGCCCGGTCTCGAGGTCATGCCCTACGGGCGAAACTCCCTGTTCGGTGCGCCGAAAACAGTCCTGAACGGACCCAGCGATGAAGGATTTGTGACCTCCAACTCCTGGGGCTACCGGATTCGGGCCGCTGCCGCCTACCCCAACGTGTTTGCCGGTGTCGAGCTGACCCCCAGCATCGCCTGGGCGCACGACGTCGATGGCACCTCGCCGACGCCGACTTTCATCGACGGCCGCAAGGCCTTTAGCGTGGCGCTGGGCGCCAACTACCTGACCAAGTACCGGGCCAGCATTGCCTACACCGTGTTCTCGGGCGGTTTTGCCAATACGCAGACGGACCGGGACTTCTACGCACTCTCGGTTTCGATGGATTTCTGATCACGCATTCAGCTTTTGAAGGAGTTAACTCAAATGAAACATATATATAAAAAAGCTGCACTGTGCGCAGCACTGGCGCTGAGCGTGACCACTGCGGTCGCCAAGGTGCCGGAATCCGAACTGGCGCGGCTAGGCCAGGATCTGACGCCCATGGGCTCCGAGAAAGCAGGTAATGCCGATGGCACCATCCCTGCCTGGACTGGCGGGCTCACAGAGGCTCCGCCCGGATTTGTCGAGGGGGGGTTCTATGTCAATCCATTCCCCGATGACCAGCCCCTGTTCACGATCACGGCCGCCAACGTCGATCAGTACGCCGACAAGCTGGCGCCGGGCCAGGTGGCGCTGTTCAAAAAGTACCCCGACACCTACAAGATGAACGTCTTCCAGACCCGCCGCACCACGGCCCTGCCGGACGACGTTTACGAGAAGGTGCGCAAGAACGGCATGACGGCGGAGCTGGTGAACGACGGCAACGGCGTGATCAACTTCGAAGTGGCGCACGCGTTTCCGATTCCGCAGAACGTGTACGAAATTCTGTGGAACCACCTGACCCGCTATCGCGGCGGCAACGCGGAACGCACTTATGTTCAGGTTCCTGTGCAGGCGAACGGCGCGTACGTGCCGGTGCAGATCACCGACACCTTCACCTGGCCCGATTTCCTCAGCGAAGGCAAGGACCCGGTCAAGGACCGCAACGTGCTGGTCTACTTCACCTATGCCATTCACTCTCCACCGCAGCTGACCGGTACGGTGTTGCTGGTGCATGAAACGGTTGACCAGGTGACAGACACCCGCCGCGCGTGGCTGTACAACGCCGGCCAGAGGCGGGTACGCAGAGCGCCTCAGGTCGCCTACGACGGTCCCGGCCAGGGTTCGGACGGCACGCGTACCGCGGATGATTTCGACGTGTTCAACGGGGCGCCCGACCGCTATGACTGGAAGCTTGTTGGCAAGCGGGAAATGTACATCCCGTACAATGCGTACATCATGCATTCGCCCGAGCTGAAATACGAAGACCTGCATCTGAAGGGTCACATGAACCAGGATTACGCGCGCTACGAACTCCACCGCGTCTATGAGATCGAGGCGACGCTGAAAGAGGGCGCCCGGCACATCTATGCCAAGCGCGTATTCTTCATCGACGAGGATTCCTGGCAGATCGCCCTCAAGGACCAGTACGACGGCCAGATGCAACTGTGGCGTGTCGGCGAGGCACACAACATCCAGTTTTACGACAAGAAGGTGCCCTGGCTGAATGTAGAAACGGTGGTCGACCTGAACGACGGCCGTTACCTGACACTTGGCCTGACCAATGAAGAGAAGCGGCCGGCGCGCTTCGATCTGCAGAAGAGCCGCAGCGATTACGATACGAGTGCCCTGCGGCGCCTGGGCAAGAAGTAGTTTCGTGCGACCGGAGCCTGGAGCCGGCCTTTGTGCCGGCTCCAGGCCTTGTTTTCTGGCCTGCGTTACGTCAGCATCAGTGAACCCAACCTTGGTGTAAACCAATGACTAACTCTATCAAGTTCAAGTTCCTGCTCGCGCTGCTGGCGTTAGCGACCATGGGTATTGCCCCCCCTGCATCGGCGATTGACCTGCTCGATTTGCCTGCGGTGCAGAGCGGAATCGCCACCCGGGCGCTGCTGCTCGATGTCACTCCGCGGGGTGAGAACGGTTTCGTGGCGGTCGGCGAACACGGCGTGATCCTGGGTTCGGAAGATGGTGGGGAGAGCTGGACGCAGGCAAATGTTCCTGCCTCCGTCACCCTGACGGGC
>JAPHSB010000294.1 GCA_026193295.1 Lysobacterales bacterium | reverse complement strand
TTGTCGTCATAGCCGCGCAGGTCGCGCACGCCGCCGCTGTAGAAATGCTCGAAGAAGGGCAGGCCGGTGTCCAGCTGCATCAGGTCGCTGGGATCGCAGTTGCCCAGTGGCACGTCGACATCGATAGGGGTCGCGAGGGACTGCTTGTCATAGCTGTCGTAGGAATCGCCGTAGCCCAGGTTGCCGCGCACCGAAAACACCAGTCCGCCCCAGATCGGCCAGTACTTGGCGCCGCGGTAGTAAAGCTTGTAATACTCGCGGGAACTGCCCGGCAACGCCGTTTGCAGTGTCAGTGACTGCGCGGATCCGCGGGTCGGGTTCAGGAAGTGGTTGCGGCTGTCGCGGGTCCAGCTGACTGTCCAGTCGATCACATCGAACTGGCGCTCGTCCGGGGAAATGACGCCATCGCCGTTGAAGTCCAGCGAATTCGACAGCGGGTCGCCCCGCGATGGAACCAAACCGAATTCAGGACAAATCCCGGTCTCGGGATCGATTTCGCCGACACAAGCAAATTGGCCGATATTCAGCTGTGACTTGCGGAAGCCCGCGCCTGAGCGCAGGTAGTCCACCTCGGTGACCGGGATACCGAAGTTCACGCCGAGCGCCCATTCGCTGCTGGTGAAGGTCGAGATATTCGCCCGGCCCTGGTCGAATTCCTGGTAGCGCGCGTAAAAACCGCGGCTGACGCCGTCATCGGTCCAGTAGGGGTTGTCGTAGCTCAGGTTAATACTGTTGATGATGCTGCTGTGCGAGATCCCGAGCCCGAGCCGCTTGCCGCTGCCGATGAAGTTGTCCTGCTGCACGCTGAGAGAGGCGATCAGGCCCTGGACCTGCGAATAGCCCAGGCCCACGGTGAAGCTGCCGGCCGGCCGCTCGATCACGGTCACGATGATGTCGACCTGGTCGTCGGTGCCGGGTACCGGGGGTGTCTCGATTTCGACGGTCTCGAAATAGGTCAGGCGCTGCATGCGCACCTTGGAGCGGTCGATGGCCGACTGGGAGAACCAGGCGCCCTCCATTTGGCGCATTTCCCGGCGCATGACCTCGTCCTTGGACTTGGAATTGCCCACGAACTCGATGCGCCGAATGTAAACGCGCTTGCCGGGGTCCACGAAAAAGTTGAGCGACACCAGGCGATTGTCGCGGTCGATGTCCGTGATCGGATTGACATTGGCAAACGCGTAGCCGATGTTGGCCAGGATGCCGGTGATGTTTTCGACGCTTTGCTCCACCTTTTTGCGTGAAAAGATCTCGCCCGGCTTGACAATGATCAGGCGGCGCAGGGTGCCTTCGTCGATAACCATCTCGCCGGTGATCTGCACTTCATCCACGCCGTAGACGTCGCCTTCGACCACGTTGGCGGTGATGAAGATGTTCTGGTTGTCCGGGCTGATCGACACCTGGGTGGACTCGACGTTGAAGTCGACATAGCCCCGGTCCAGGTAATAGGAACGCAGTTTCTCGATGTCACCCGAGAGTTTCTCTCGCGAGTACTGCCCCTCTTTCGACCAGAATTTCCACCAGGGCTGGATTTTCGCCTCGAATTCGTCCTGGATGTCCTCGTCGGTAAAAGTCTCGTTGCCCACGATGTTGATGTGGCGGATTTTCGCCACGTCGCCCTCGTCGATGACGATGGCGATGCGCACGCGATTGCGTTCCAGCTCGGTGACCCGGGTATCGACCTTCACCGCGTAGCGCCCCTGGCTGTAGTACTGCTTGACCAGTTCCTGCTGCAGGCGGTCGAGCACCAGGCGGTCGAACACTTCGCCCTCGGACAGGTTGATGTCGTTGAGCACGCGGTACAGGTCTTCGTCCTTGATGGCCTTGTTGCCGGACAGGTTGACGGCCGCGATGGCGGGACGCTCGAGGACATTGATGACGAGAATGTTGCCCTCGCGGTTGAACTGGATGTCCTGGAAGAAACCCGTGCGGTACAGCTCGCGAATCGCCGAGCGCACCGACGCTGCGGTGAGTTCATCACCCCGGTTGAGGGGCAGGTAGTTGTATACGGTGCCTTCGGATATGCGCTGCAGGCCCTCGACGCGAATGTCGGAAATAATGAACGATTCGGCGCCCAGCGCAGTCGTGGCCCACAGCAGGCAGCACAGAATCAGGGCGTATCTTCTTATCATGGCTTCAGATCCGTAACGGCTCCTGTTCCTGGGCTGCAGCCGTACGGCGTTGCCCGGCGCTGAAGTCTATCCGACCAGTCTTAAAATATCGTTAATAAAGGCCAGGCTCATCAGGCCAGCGAGAGCAATCAGTCCAAAATATTGGCCCGCTACCTGAACCTGCTCAGATACCGGGCTTCCTTTGACCAATTCTATCAGGTAATAAAGCAGATGACCGCCATCGAGCACCGGGATGGGCAGCAGGTTGAGTATGCCCAGGCTCAGGCTGATCGCGCCGAGAAAAAACAGGAAGTGCGAGAGGCCCGCGGCTGCCGACGAGTTGGCGAACTGCGCAATGCTGATCGGCCCTGAGAGGTTCTTTACCGAGGCCTTGCCGGTCACCATGCGGCCCAGCAGGCCCAGGGTGGAGCCAGTGAGGCGCCAGGTCTCCCTGGCCGCGGCGGCCAGGCCTTCCACGGGTCCGAGGCGCAGCACGATGGCCGCGCGCTCCAGCGCGGCTCGCTGTTCGTCACTGATTTCGACATTGGTCACGCCCAGGATCAGGCGGCTGGAAAACCAACCCGTGCTCTCTTTGCGCGGACGCACCTGGAGCACGGTCTCGGCGCCGTTGCGCTCCACCGTGACCGGCAGCGGTTCCCCATCCTGGCCGTGGCTCTGCACCAGGTGGCCGATCCAGGACCAGCCGCTGACCTCCTCGCCCGCGATGGTGACGATACGGTCGCCGGGCCGGATACCGGCCTGCTCGGCGGGACTGTCCGCGCTGACCGTGCAGACTACCGGGGGCACCTCCAGGCGCCA
>JAPHSB010000486.1 GCA_026193295.1 Lysobacterales bacterium | reverse complement strand
TTGTCATTGGTGAAATCTTCCCATTGGATCAGCACATTGGGCCAGCGCTCGGTGGCCGCCTGAACGAACTCGTCCACGATTTCATAGAATTCGTCACCGTGCACGCGCCGGTGCGTACAACCCAGGTACAGCGGGTCATTGAGCAGCTCATCGTTGTCGGTGCCGACGTCCAGCAGGATCGGCAGTGTGCGGTTGGGATGCAGGCCGGCGCCGACCACGTACAACACCAGCTTGCCGATCGGGATGCCCATGCCGTTGGCGCCGAGATCGCCGAGGCCCAGGATGCGGCTGCCGTCCGAGATCACGATGATGTCGACGTCCTTGTTGGGCCAGTTGTTCAATACCTGGGCGATACGGCCCTTGTGCCGCAGGCTGATGTACATGCCTCGATTCTTGCGGTAGATATGGCCGAATTTCTGACAGGCGTATCCAACGGTCGGCGTGTACATGATGGGCGTCATTTCCAGCAGGTTTTCCATCAGCACGCGATAGAACAGCGTCACATTGCGGTCGGCCAGGCTGATGAGAAACGTGTACTTGTCGAGCGGGTCGGACAGGTGAGCGTAGTTCTCCATGATCCGCATCACCTGCTCCTCGATGTCGGCGCTGTGCGGCGGCAAGAGGCCGCTGAGGCCCAGCGCGATGCGCTCCTCCGCGGTAAACGAGGTGCCTTTGTTCAGCCAGGGATCGTTGAGCAGGGCCAGGCCGCGACTCTTGACCCGCAAGGGGTCGAGCGAGCTGGGCAGGCTGAATTCGATTTTCTGTAACATGGCGGGTATCCTTCCTGCGTTTCAGCGTGGGCGGTGACGATCGTCCGGGCCGAAACGCTGCTGATTTGCGGATTGTTTTATCCATCATTATTTTCCCCCCGAATTCCCTGAGTTGCCGTGATCCTGGTCACTACGGGCGGGCATTTGGGCGGCGCCGTGCCAAGGACGGCTCAGACGAAAGTAATGGCTACCTGGAACAACAGCTCGACATTGGCGATGAACTGCTTGTCGGGGAGGAAAAACACGACCCGGTCCAGCGATTCAATGACGGTGTCGGGGTCCGGAAACAATAATTGGTTCTGCCGCAGAATGACGCAGACCGCCACCCCTTCGTCCAGGGGCAGGTCCCCGATCTTGCGGCCCACTGCGCTGGAGGTGGTGCGGTCACCGTGAACGACGAGCTCCATGGCCTCTGCCGTGCCTCGCCTCAGCGAATATACCGTCGTAACATCGCCGCGCCGAATGTGGGTCAGGAGGGCGCCGATGGTGGCTTGCGCCGGGGAAATGATGATGTCGTTCGGAGATGTTTCGGAAACGGGGCCGAATCCGGCATGGTTGACGATCGAGAGTGTCGTTCGCGCCCCCAGCTGCCTGGCCAGTATGGACGAAACGATGTTGGTCTTGTCCTTGTGGGTCGCGGAGCAGAAAACATCGGTCTCCCCGATACCTTCCGCTTTCAAAAGTTCTGAATCGGTGACGTCACCATTGAGAACGATGGTACGACGCAGGGTTCCGGCCAGGTGTCTGCAGCGTTCCGCGTCGCGTTCGATCAGCCTGACGTAGTAGCGATCCTCCACGAGTTCCGCCAGGTGCAGGCCGAGATTGCCGCCGCCGGCGATGATGATCCGGCGCACCGGGTGATCGGTCGGACTCAGCGCCGAAAGCACTGTCTGTGCGTCCCGCGTCGCGGCAGCGAAGTACACCTCGTCGCCACTCTCGACCCGGAGGTGTTCGTCAGGTGTGATGGGCTGACCGTCCCGGTAGAGCGCCACGAACCGGCAACTCGCCCGCTTGATCCGGGCTGGGAACTGGCACAATCGCTCACCGGTCAGCGGAGCGCCCGGCTGCGCCTTGACGCCCACCAGCTGGGCCCGGCCATCGGCGAAATCGAGCACTTCGAAAGCCCCGGGCCGCTCGATCAGCCGCAGCATGCTGCGAGTCACCAGCTGTTCCGGGTTGATCAGGTAATCCACCGGCATCGCCGTGGGCCTGAACAGCGTCGGGTGATTGGAGTATTCGAATGCGCGCACGCGCGCCAGTCGCGTCGGAGTCTGGTACAGAGAGTAGGCCACCTGACAGGCGATCATGTTGGTCTCGTCATCATTGGTGACGGCGAATATCAAATCGGCATCCTCGATGCCGGCCCGGTCAAGGACCCGCGGATGCGACGCGTGGCCGGCGACCGTCCGGATGTCCAGCTTGCTCTGCAGTTCCTTCAGCAAGTCGGGTTGCCGGTCGACGACCGTGATGTCGTTGTCCTCATTCGCCATGACTTCAGCCACGGTCTTGCCCACCTGACCCGCGCCCAGGATGATGATCTTCACGATGGCTCCGCGTTCATGTGATCCATGGCTCAATACCGCCAGAAGGAAGGGAGAAACAGGATCAGGAGGGTGAACACCTCCAGTCGGCCGACCAGCATTCCGAAGACACCCAGCCATTTGACCGCCGGCCCAACCGTGGAGAAGTTGTTGGCGACTTCGCCCATACCCGGGCCGAGCAGATTGATGGTGGAGAAAACGGCGCCGAAGGCCGACTCCAGGTCGAGCCCGGCCGCCATCATGGCTACTGTCAGCAGCAATGACGTAACCACGTAAAGAACGTAGAAGCCGAGTACCGACAGCAGCACGTCCTCCGCAACCGGCCGCTCGCCCAGCTTGATCATGGACACCGATTGCGGGTAAGCGAGTTGGAACAGCTGCCGGACGCCCAGCTTGGCCAGCAGCATGATGCGGATGACCTTGATACCGCCTGCGGTTGAACTGGCGCAGCTGCCGGTAAACGAAAGGATGATCAGGAGGAGCGGCACATGCAGGGGCCACTCCGAGAAAGTTGCCGTAGTAAAGCCGGTACTGGTCAGGATCGACGCAACCTGGAAGGTCGCATAACGCACGGACTCCCAGGCCCCCGAGTAGGCATTCGCCAGGAAAAGGCTGGCGGCGACGAACAGGCTCGAATATAAAAATATCCGGCCGTAAGCGCGGGTTTCACTGTCGCCGACATAGGCCGCCACGGTCAGGCGTTTGTAAGCGGTGAAGTGGATAGCGAAGTTGATACCGCCAGCCAGCATGAACACGATTGCGATGGTCTCGATCAGGGGGCTGTTGAAATAGGCCATGCTCTCGTCGTGGGTTGAGAAGCCCCCGGTGGAGATGGTGGAGAAGGCATGACCAATGGCATCGAACAGGCTCATGCCGGCCAGCCAGAAGGCCGCCGCGCAGACAAGCGTGAGCGCGACGTAAATAGACCAGAGCGCGCGGCCTGTTTCCGCAATGCGGGGCGTCAATTTGTCGTGTTTTACAACCCAGGATGCTTCCGCACGGTATAACTGCATGCCACCGACACCCAGCCAGGGCAGGATGGCGATGGCCAGAACGATGATACCCATTCCCCCCAGCCATTGGAGTTGCTGCCGATGATAGAGGATCGAGGGGGGCAGGCGGTCCAGGCCGAGGATCACCGTAGCGCCGGTGGTCGTGAAGCCCGAAACGGATTCGAACACCGCGTCCGTTATGTTCAGGTGGAGTCCAAGGGTGAAGGGCAACGCGCCCACGACGCCCAGGATGGTCCACAGCAGCGTGACGACCAGGAATCCGTCCCTGACCGACAGGTCATCGTGCTTCCTGGCTGTGGGCAGCCAGAGTGCGAGTCCCGAAAGTACCGCGATGACGAAAGACCAGCCAAATACAATCCACTCGCCATCGCTGTAGTAAAGGGACACCATCGCGCTTGGAATAAAGCTCAGGCTGTAGAGCATCACCAGGATGCCGCAAAGCCGGATGATTGCGGGCCAGTGCATGTCAGAAACCGCTTCGCCGGCGCGTCTGGAGGCCCTCGGCACGGCAAGACTGTCCGAACCGGGGATTCATCGGCATGACGAATGGGGTGGTTGGAGCACACCCGGCGGGGCATGCCATCGTGTCGTACATAGCGGGCACCGAACGCCAGTTTCAGGAACGGTAGTATTCTTCTATTGGATTCCGGATACGCAAATTATCTTTTCCTGGAGTTTTCCGGTCACGTAAAGAAGTCGTAAGATTCTTACAGGAGTTTGATATTCTCTGACGGCCCGGCGCACGCACGAGGCCCGGTTATGGTTTCTTCATCGCTTTCGGCAGGTCCGAGGGCGGCATCACCTGGGGTAGCGGCATTTCGAATGAGCAGATCCGCTAAGAGAGTCGCTGCCTACGCTGGCGCCGCGGCCGCGGTGCTGGTTACCGTGGGGCTGGCTTTCCTGCTGCACCGCCTGATGCCGCATGCAAATCTGTCGCTGCTGTTTCTGACGGGCGTGCTGATGGTGGCGGCCCGCAGCGGCCTGGGACCTTCGCTGCTGGCCAGCGTGCTCAGCTTTCTGGCGTTCAACTATTTCTTTACCAAGCCGTACTTCACGCTGCAGGTTGCTAACGACGGCGATGTCGCCACATTGGCGTTTTTCCTGGTGATCGCCGCGATTACCGGCAACCTTGCTGCCCGCATGTACCGGGAAGTCAGTATGCGGCAGCACTCACTGCAGCGAATGTCAGAGCTCTATGACTTCAGTCGACAGATGTCTTCAGCGGCTGGGACAGCAGCGGTGCCGGAGGCCCTGGCGCAACATCTCAACAAGTCCCTGGGACGGGCGGTGTGGGTCCTGCTATCGGATGCCGGAAAGACGCCCACTGTGAAATTTGAGGCGGGCCAGCCTTCGGATTTGGCGCCTGACGAGATTGAAACAGCATGGTTGAGCAAAGCCACGCAACCATTCAGTATCGCACCATGGACCTTTTTCCTGTTGGCGACCAGCCGGGAACAAATGGGCCTGATTGCCATTCAGGGCGAATTGGATTCGGAACAGATGGATTCCGTGCAAAGCCTGTGTGAACAGGCAGGGGTCGCCCTCGAGCGGACCCGGCTGGTCGAGGACCTCGAGGAAACCCGCGTCGTCTACGAGACGGAACAGCTGCGTTCCGCACTGCTGTCATCGGTGTCACACGACTTGCGCACGCCGCTGGCCTCGATTATCGGTTCGACCACGAGCCTGCTCGAGTATGGCGATTCGATCAGCCCCGATGATCGCAGGGAGTTACTCGAGACCGTGGTAGAAGAATCGCAACGGCTCGACCGGCACATCCAGAACCTGCTGGACATGACGCGGATCGGACAGGGCGGGCTGAAACTCAGGCGCGACTGGGTCGACCTCCATGACACCGTTTCCAGTGCCCTGAACAGACTGCGTAGCGACTTCCGGGGACTGGAGGTCGAAATCGATGTCGCGCCGGCCGTGCCCCTGTTATGGATTCACGGAGTCCTGATCGAGCAGGCGCTGGTCAACTTGCTGGATAACGCAATTCGCTATTCTCCCGACAATGGGCGTATCACGGTGTCGGCGCGGGCCCAGGGCGCCGTCGTGGAGATCGACGTGTGTGACGAAGGGCCCGGAATACCGGAAAGCGAGAGGGAATTGATTTTCGACATGTTCTACTCGGCGCAGCACGGGGACCGCGGCAAACACCAGGGAACCGGCCTGGGTTTGACCATATGCCGCGGCATGGTCGGGGCGCACCATGGCGAAGTCGTTGCCCTGGAGGGACCCAATGGGCGGGGCACCTGCATGCGTATCACCCTGCCCATTTACGACAAGGAATGAGCACGGAGATCATGGACGCCGGATCGGACAATGCGGCTGAGGCCAAAATCCTGATCGTCGAGGATGAAGCGCAAATCCGCAAGTTCCTGCGCATCAGCCTGCAGGCGCATGGTTATACAGTACTCGAGGCTCGCCTCGGTGAAGATGGGCTGGCGCTGTGCGCCAGTCACCAGCCGGAACTCGTGATCCTGGACCTGGGCCTGCCGGATCTGGACGGGCAGGATTTTATCGCACGTCTCCGCGAATGGTCAGAGGTACCCGTTATCGTGCTGTCGGTGCGCGCCTCGGAATCAGAAAAAGTCCGGGCGTTGGATGCCGGTGCCAACGACTATGTCACGAAGCCATTCGGAATCAATGAACTGATGGCTCGAATCCGCTCGGTGTTGCGCGGCAGCCAGGCTACGCACGCGGCCCAACCGCTGTTCGAATCAGACGGGCTGCAGGTCGACCTGTTGCAGCGGGAGGTTAAGGTTGACGGAGCAGCGGTCCACCTGTCGAAGAAAGAATATGAACTCCTGCGGCTGTTGATTTCCCACCCCGCTCAGGTGCTGACTCACCAGCAAATCCTGCGGGAGGTATGGGGGCCTGCGCAGCAGAACGAAACCCATTACCTGCGGGTGCTGATGGGGCAACTGCGGCAGAAACTGCGGGATGACCCGACCCACCCGCGCTTTATCGTCACGGTACAGGGTGTCGGCTACCGCCTGGCGATTCAGCCCTGACGCACATCTCATCCACACCACGCCGACCAACACAAAAACCACCCGATGGGTGGCTTTTGTGTTGGTGGAGGCGGCGGGCCGCTCCCGGGCGTCCTGCCCTCCGCGGCACCAGGACCTCCCTGTCCAATGGAATCGAACGCTTCGCAGTCGATGCCCTGAACCCCCACGCAATAAAAAACCCCAGGCTTGCAGCCCGGGGTTTGTTATTGGTGGAGGCGGCGGGAATCGAACCCGCGTCCGCAAGTACTCCGCCTTTGGCTCTACATGCTTATCCGGTCTATTTATTTAATCGCAGGCTACCCGACAGGCAGGGAAAACCGGCAACGAGCCTGGTAAGGTTTTAACGAATCCGCGCCAGGCGCGCTTCATCGCGATCCCATATAGGGTGACTCCCGTGATCCGGTCGTATGGGCACGAAACCGGGCGGAAGGCGCTATGCAGGTGTTTAAGCTGCTAGTGCGTAGTTGTCGTCGTTGGCAACTAAAGTTTTGCAATCAGTTTTACGAGTTGTTTGCAGCTCGGCATGCACCTCGGGTTTCGCTACCCACGTCGAATCCAGGTCGCCCCCGTGGTTTAAATCTCGAGTGCGGGCATTTTACACTAATCAGCGCTTGCGCGCCCCGTTCGGGGTGCCGCTCTGCAGCGCCGCCTCTGCGTTACTGCTCCTTGGACATGGCCGTGCTATGCCCTGCGTTGCGTGCCTTGATGCGTCCCCGCAGAGCGACCCTGGTCAGCACAAAATGCCCGCACCCAGGGTTTGCGATTACTTTGCTTCTTACCCTGAGTTAGACCGCTGTTTTTTGATCGGTTCCGTGGCTGAGATTAATCTGCCCAGTTTGTGATTTTCATCATTCATGTGTCGACGGATCAGGCGTAGCTTAAGGGCATGATCGAGATCCGCATTCATGGACGGGGCGGGCAGGGCGGCGTGACGCTCGCGAAGATCCTGGCCGCGGCCGAGCATCGTGAAGGCCGGTCGGTCCAGGCCTTTGGCGTGTATGCCGCGGAGCGGTCCGGTGCGCCGGTGCAGGCATTTTTGCGTTGCGATGACGAACCGATCCACAACCCCAATCAGATCTACGAACCTGACCACCTGGTTGTGCTCGATCCCACGCTGATTTCACCGGTGATCCTGTCCGGCCTCAAGCCGGGCGGCTGGATCCTCCTGAACTGCGAGAAACCGCCGGCGCACTATGCCGGCCAGGAGCGCGTCGCCGCGTTCCGGATCGCGACGGTCGACGCCGCTTCAATTGCCGTGAAGCATGGCCTGGGTTCGCGTGCGGTTCCGATCGTGAACACGGCGCTGGCCGGCGCAGCCGCTCGACTTCTCGGACTGAACATGGATTCGGTGCTGGCTGCGTTCGAGGAATTCGGTTTTCACGGCGGCAACGTATTGGCTGCCCGTGAAGCCTGGGAGGCTGTCCGTACCCAGCAGCAGGAACCGCTACCCGGCGAGCCCCATCCGCCGCTGCAACCGCACAGGCGCCAGGCCGGCCTGATCGAGGGTAACACCGGTGCGCCGCCACTGATCCAGACGGGCCAATGGGCCAACCAGCAGCCCATTCGTGAAAACGCGACGCCACCCTGCAATTTCATCTGCCCGGCGGGCAATGACGTGCAGGGGTTCCTCGCTGCGCTGAACGGCGGGGACGTCGACCGCGCATTGGGTATTTTGCTCGAGACTTCGCCCCTGCCTTCGGTCTGTGGGCGGGTATGCCCCGGTTTCTGCATGCAGCAGTGCAACCGGGCCCAATTGGAAGGACCGGTCAACGTGCGCGCCCTCGAGCGCTATGCGGGTGATCACGGTGCGGCTCGCGTAGCGGTCGCGGCGCCGCGGTCCGAAAGGGTAGCGGTGGTGGGCGCGGGCCCGGCCGGTTTGTCCGGCGCCTATCACCTGGCGCGGCTCGGTTACCGCGTTACACTGATCGATGCCGCCACCGAACTCGGTGGGCTGATGCGTACCGGAATCCCTGTTTATCGGCTGCCGCGGCAGGCATTGGACCTCGACATCAAGCGCATCCTCGAGCTGGGTATCGAGACGCGGCTGGACCGGCGCATCGACCATCAGCGGTTGAAGGCGCTGACCCGCGAATTCGACGCCGTGCTGGCGGCGACTGGCCTGCAGCGCCTGACGTCGCTGGACCTGGGGACGGACCTCGGTTCGGGCGAGGGTCGCGTCGTGCAGGGCATCGAGTTCCTCGACCAGGCACGCCGCAACGACATCCAGGTCAGCGGCGAGGACGTCATAGTCGTCGGCGGCGGCAATACGGCCGTGGACGCCGCGCGCTCGGCACACCGCCTCGGCGCTGCCAGCGTGCGCATCGTTTACCGACGCACGCGACAGGAAATGCCGGCCATTCCCGAAGAAGTGGACGATGCGTTCGACGAGGGCATCGCGATCGACTTTCTCTGTTCCCCTGTGCGGATTTCACGCGATGGCGATAAGCGGTTGCTGACCTGCGAGCGCATGGAGCTGGGTGAACAGGACGATAGCGGCCGGCGCCGCCCGATGGTCGTGCCGAATTCGGCGTTCGAACTGCCCTGTGACCGGGTCATACTGGCCGTCGGCCAGGCGGCCGACCTTTCGCTTTTACCTGCCGGCGCCACACTGTCCAGGACGCAGCCCGTGGACAGCAGCGGAGGGGCGCCGGTCTACCCGGCTGGAGATTTGCTGACCAACGAGGGTACGGTGACCGCCGCCATCGGCTGCGGTCGGGACATGGCCCTGCGGTTGCACGAACGCTTCAGCGGAGAGAAGTTGTACCGCGAACCGCCGACGGAAGACTCGGTAGTACGGGCCGATCGGATGCGGCTACAGCATTTCGAAGCTCACGTGCCACACCCTGAGGAGGTCCTGGCCATCGCGGCCCGCGAAGCGTCGTTCAGCGAGGTTCGCAGGGGCCTGGACGGGATCGAGGAAGCGCGGCGCTGCCTCAGCTGCGGCGTCTGCAACCTGTGCGATCGTTGCGTGACCTATTGCCCGGATGGCGTCCTCAAGCGGGAAGGCAGCGACCTGGTATTCGATTACGACTACTGCAAGGGCTGTGGTGTTTGCGCCAGCGAGTGCTCGCGGGCGGTCATCTACATGAAAGCCGGCTAGGGCCGTTGCTATTCAGGACAGACACATGAACATGCGACTCGCCACTGGTAATTTCGCTGCAGGACATTCGATGAGCCTGGCGGGCGAGGCCAACCGCAGCGCGCGCGGAGTGGTTTGCGGCATTTATCCCATCACGCCGCAAACGGAGATCGTCGAATACGTCGCGCGGTTTCCCTTCAGCAAGGGTCGTGTAATACCGGTCGAAAGCGAACACAGCGCGATGGGTGTTTGCATCGGCGCGGCCCTCAACGGCGCCCGCGCCTTCACCGCCAGTTCTTCGAATGGCCTCGCCTACATGGCCGAGAATGTCATGGTCGCCGCCTTTTACCGCCTGCCCATCGTCATGGCGGCCGTCAATCGCACGCTGGGGCCACCCTGGAACATCTGGGCCGACCAGGGCGATACCCTGATGTTCCGGGATTTCGCCTGGGTTCAGCTGTATTGCGACTCGAACCAGGACGTGGCCGATACGACGCTGCTGGCTTTCCGGCTGGCCGAGGATCCACGCATCCTGTTGCCGGTCATGGTCTGCATGGACGCCTTTATCGTTTCCCACACGTCAATGGAAATCGAGCTGGCCACCCAGGAGCAGGTCGACCGGTTCCTGCCGCCTTGCGACGTCCCGCAACGCCTGGACAGCGCCCATCCCGTGACTATCGGCGGCATGGCGTTCCCACAGGACACCCTGTCCCAGCGTCTCGACCTGGACGAAGCCCTGCGGCGCGTGCCCGGGGCCCTCGAGGAACACCGGGCCCAGTTCCGCGAGATCTTCGGGCGAGAGGTCAGCGGCGCCGTCGAAAGCCATCACTGCGAAGACGCCGACCGGATCCTGATCGCCTCCGGGACGGTGGCGAGCACCTTGCGGAGCGTGGTCGAGGAGTGGCGGCTCAGGGGTGAGCGGGTCGGCATGATACGGATCAAGATGTTCCGGCCTTTTCCGCGCGAAGAAGTCCGCGCGCTGTGCTCCGGATCGAAAAAAGTTGGTGTTCTCGACCGCAATTACGGGGCCGATGTCGGTGGCATCTTTTGCCATGAGGTGCGCGCCGCCCTGCAGGGTCAGGCTGGCGTGGGCGAACGTGCACCCCTCGTGCAGAGTTACCTCACGGGGGTCGGCGGGGGTGACGTGGTGCCGGACACTGTGCAGGAGGTGCTCGAGGAACTGAGTCGACGGTCCGCTGCCGGCGACCCGGTCTGGAAGGGGATCGAGACGTGAACGCGGTGACTGCCGAACGCTATGATGAAAGCTGCCTGCTACGCCCTGGCAATACCAATTGTGGCGGGTGTGGCATGAGTATCGGCCTGACCATGCTGGGGCGGGCGCTGGCGGGCGAGGACTATGTCCTGGTGATCCCGGCCTGCTGCGGCATCGTGACCGCCGGCGCCTTTCCGACCACCAGCTACAACGTGCCGGTGATCGCCTCCACCTTTGCCTCCGCACCGGCATTCGCCAGCGGGGTCGCTGCAGTCAATGACCTCAACCCGGTGACCGGTGCGAAGCCTCAACAGGTATTCTGCTGGGCCGGAGACGGCGGCACGTACGACATTGGCATGGCCACTTTGTCGGCAGCTGCCGAGCGCAATGAAAACCTGGTTTACATCTGCTACGACAACGAAATTTACGGTAACACCGGCGGCCAGCGCAGTTCCGCGACGCCGGCGGCTGCGCGGACAGCGACGACGCCGGGCGGTAAAACGGAGTGGAAAAAGGACATCATCGAAATCATGGCAGCCCACCGCGTGCCCTACGCGGCAACCCTGTCTATCGCGCATCCTGAAGATTTTCAGGACAAGATCCGCAAAGCGCTGAGGATCGACGGTTTCCGGTTCTTCCTGGTGCACGCTCCTTGCCCGACCGGCTGGAAGACCGAACCGGCGGAGTCCGTGGAACTGGTCAGGCTGGCGGTGAACAGCGGGGTATTCCCGCTGTACGAGGTCCACGACGGTGTTGACTACCGGATCAACGTCGAAGCCGATGGCACGGACCCCGCGGAGTACTATGATCGCCAGAAGCGCTTCGCCGGCCGCGAATTTGACGTCGAGTCTGTGAAGAACTGGCTGCAGAGCCGCAACGAGCGATTGCGAAAACTGGCGAAGAGCTAGGGCGTCCACTCCTCGATCAGGTCTCCCGCGTAAACACGGCACGGGTCACCATCGGCCACGCGCAATTGTTCCCTCAATTGGGCGTCTGTCTGCGCCAGCTGTTCCAGTTCCGGCTCCAGCTCCCGCCGCACAGCCAACTCACACGTTTCCACTTCTTCGGTCTTGCCCCAGCCAGATTCCGGACACTCGGCTGCCAGGCGTTGGTTCAGGTTAGCCTCGGCCTTTTGCCAGGCAAGCAGGTTGGAGTCAATCTGACCGCGCAGTTCCTGGTGCTGCGACTCACATTGCCTGGCTACGCAGGAGGCGCTTGCAGGCGGCTTGATCGCATAGCCGATGTTGAGATAGAACTCCTGGTAGCGCATCTGCGACCCCATCCGGTCCGGGCCTTTCTTCATTTGCAGGTTGACCCGGGACTTGCCCTCTTCCTCGATCAGCCCGGAGGGCGTGTGCGATTCGAGAATCCGGTGCGTGAGCGGGTCCAGGCGCTCGATGCACATGGTCCAATACACCGGTCCGGGACACCCGTTCGTCACGATGACGTCGTATTCCTTGTAGCGGTCCGTCAGCGGCGTCTTGTCACGCACCAGGTGATTCATACAGGAAAGATCAACCTCTGCAGCCGCCACGCCCGCGCAGGACGTCGACAGCAGGGCAAAAATCGCCAAGTTTCGAACGATTGAATTCACAAGTTGTTTCCCGTTCTCCAAGACAGCACAACTATAACAGAGCGGACAGGAGATTTTTGCGTATCAGGCGCTGCGCTGCAAGACCGGTAAGCTGCCGATCCAGCCGGGGATGTCCGCCAGGTTGCTGACGACGTGATCCGCCCCCAGCGTCGCTGCAGAGACGCCTGTATAGCCGTCGGGCACCAGCACCACGGTGACGCCCACAGCCTGCGCCGCGCCGACATCCGCACCCGAGTCACCGACCATCAGCGCCTCGCCGGGCTGCACGCCCAGTTCGTTCAGGCAAGTCTGCAGCGGCAGGGGATGAGGTTTTTTGTACGGGGTCGAGTCGCCGCCGACAACACTGTCGAAGAACCCACTGATGTCGAGGGCGTCGAGGATCAGCTGGGTCACGCCCAGCGGCTTGTTGGTGCAGAGCGCCTGGCTCACGCCCGCGTGATAAAAATGCTGCAACATTTCGCGGGCGTGCGGCACCAGGTGGGTGCTGTCCGTCGCACAAGCCGTATAGAGCTCCATGAAACGCGGCACCAGGGCTTCGCAGGCTGCCGAATCAAGCGATTCGCCTGCCGCGCGGAAACCGCGCTCGATCAGCTTGGCAACGCCGCCACCGATCATCGGCCGCACGTTGGCAACAGGATGGCCGTACTGGCCCTGCTCGTTGAGCAGGGCATTCAGTGCCGTGGCCAGGTCGGGCGCCGACTCGACCAGCGTGCCATCGAGGTCCCAGACAATGGCGGCAGGGCGCCAGGATTGCAGGGATTGCTCATGCTGCGACATCGAGTACGTTCCTCCAATCGGGATAGATACGGTCGGCGTCGCCCGGGAAGCTTTCGAAAGCCCTGGCAAACTCCGCGTGGTCACGCGCGAACTCCAGGGGATCGGCGCCTTGCCGCCAGCACTGTTCGGCCTGTCGCAAGGAAGTGGCGCCGGCGGCCGGGCCGTCAACGTGACCGTAGCTGCCGCCACCCGCGGTCAGGATCAGGTTGGAATGCCCGAGGTTTTCAAAAAATCCGGGCAGGCGCAAGGCATTCATGCCGCCCGAGATGATCGGGGTGGTCGGCCTCATGCCCTGCCATTCCTGGTGATAAAAGGGCCCGTCCGCACTGTCGCGCTCGATCATGTAGGCGATGTCAGTGTCGTCCTTCTCGCCTTCCATCTTGCCGTAGCTCATGGTGCCGACATGGATACCCGAGGCGCCCTGCAGGCGTGACATCTTGGCCAGCACGAATGCAGTGTAGCCGCGCTGCGTTTGCGGCGAAGTCACGGCGCCGTGGCCTGCACGGTGATAATGCAGATACTGTTTCGGGAAGTAGCGCCGCGCGGTGGTGATGGCCGCCGGGCCCGCCACGTAGCCGTCGACCAGGAAGGCCACGTGATCGGCGTTCTCGGCGAAGGTCTCGAGTATGAATTCGCCCCGGGCGATCATTTCCCGGTAATCGTCCGCCGTGATGTTGGCCGAGAACAACTTGGCCTGCCCGGTGTCATCCTGGGCGCGGCGCATGGCGTCAGCGACGGCCGTGATGGTTTCCTTCAGGCGGGCGAACACCTGGTTACCCTGGGGCTCATCGTTCTTGATGAAATCGCCGCCCAGCCAGAAGTCATAGGCGGCATTGGCGAAGGGTTGCGGCCGCAAGCCCAGTTTGGGCTTGATGATGGTGCCGACGATGAATCCGCCGTCCTTCACGGGCCTGCCCAGAACACGCCACAGGTCGCTGATGTCGGTTGACGGACCGTCATACAGCCTCAGGTACTCGGGCGGCATCCAGAAGTCGTACATCTTGGCGTACTCGACGTCGCCCATGCCCTGGTTGTTGCCGATCGTCAGCGTCAGGAAGGACGCCAGCATGGCGCGACCGTCGATGATGTTGCGGTCGAACAGGTCGGAGGGGTAGGCGATCTTCATGATCTCCTTGTCTTCGTCGATCTCGTAGACCAGGGCGTCCACACCGCGGGTGAAGTCGTCCGTCGTCGACACCTCGACGTTGGTTCCGGTCGAGGACTCGGCAGCGAAGTGCGCGGCGGTTTCGAGGTAGCCGTAGCCGGCCTTGGGCTTCATGATGTAGGCGCACAGGACGTGGCGGCCACCGGCCATCAGGTCCTCTTCGCGCAGGCTCAGATCGGCATAACGTTTTGATTGGTCCATTTTACTCTCCTGGAAATGTGAATCGGATATCTAAGGGTTCTGGCTGGCTTTGCGGGAACCGCTGGCACGCCGGCTACGGTCCATCAGTTGCAGGATCATCGGTGTCAGGATGAGCTGCATCGCCAGGTCCAGCTTGCCGCCGGGCACCACGATGGAGTTTGCCCGGGACATGAAACTGTTCTTGATCATTGAAATCAGGTACGAAAAATCGATGCCGCGCGGACTGGCGAAGCGGATCACGACCATCGATTCGTCCGGTGTCGGTATCCAGCGCGCGATGAAGGCGTTCGAGGTGTCCACGGTCGGCACACGCTGAAAGTTGATGTCGGTTTGCGAGAACTGCGGACAGATGTAGTCCAGGTAGTCAGGCATACGACGCAGGATGGTGTCCTTGATCGCGTCGTGTGAATAGCCTCGGTCCAGTTTGTCGCGATGGACTTTCTGGATCCACTCCAGGTTGACCACGGGCACCACGCCGATCTTCAGGTCACAGTGGCGGGCCAGGTTGAATTCGTCCGTGACCACTGCGCCATGCAGTCCTTCATAGAACAATATGTCGGTATCGGTGGTAATTTCTTCCCACTCGGTGAATGTGCCGGGCGGGCTGCCGTAACGCAATTCTTCTTGCTCGTCATGCACGTAGTGCCGCATCCGCCCGGTTCCGGTCTTACCGAATTGTTTGAATATCGCTTCCAGTTCGCCGAGCAGGTTGGCCTCCGCGCCAAAATGGCTGAAGTGGTGGTTGCCCTTCTTGGCCTCATCGGCCATGACCTGTTTCATTTCGACGCGGTTATAACGATGAAAGGCATCGCCCTCGATAAATGCAGCACTGATGCCCTCCCGGCGAAAGATGCGTTCGAAGGTGCGCTTGACGGACGTGGTGCCCGCGCCCGAAGAACCGGTGACCGAGATGATGGGGTGCTTGACAGACATGAT
>JAPHSB010000111.1 GCA_026193295.1 Lysobacterales bacterium | reverse complement strand
TCATACACGTTTGACCCGGTCCGTGGGTTCTCCCCCGACCTGGCCGGCGACCTGACGTTCTCGATGCGCTCGCCCGGCGACGATTTTCGCATCAACCTGATGGTGAACCAGACCGGCCGGGTCATTCTATGCAGCGGTGACAGCAGTCGCGCCGTTCCGGGCTACATGCCATGCCCGGCACAAGCCCAGGAGGAAGGATGATGAACCGCATGAAGCAATACCAGGCCGGCGCCAGCCTGATGGAAGTGCTGATCGCCATGAGCATCAGCCTCATCGTCACGGCCGCCATGATCGCGCTGATGGCCAATTCCCTGAGCACCACGGCCCGCATCGTCAATATGACCAAGCTGGCTGACGACATGCGCGTCAGCATGCAGATGGTGACCCGTGATGTGCGCCGCAGCAGCTACAACTCCCGCTCGATGTTTTGCTACGGCAATCCCGATTGCGGCTCAGACGGCGCCATGACTCTGGCAGGCGACATCACCATCAGCGAAAACAACGAGTGCCTCACCTTCCAGCTGGATCGGGACCACGACGGAGACTCTACCGAGAATTCCGGGGGCGGGTTCAGGCGCGTCACCGTCGGTGACGTAGGCATGATGGAGATGTGGACGGCTGACACTGCCGCTGACTGCGATGTGGATGCAGGCTGGGTGGCGATCACCGATCCGGAAAAAATGGACATTTTCAATTTCAGTGCGGTTGATGACGATGCCGATCTGTCTTACACCGTAGAGATATACGACGATGGTACGACCAGCATATCCCAGAAGGTTCGCAAGATCCGACTGAACATGCAGGGACGCCTGGTGCTCGACAACAGCATCGTGCGCGAAGTCGAAGACGTCATCGCGGTCCGCAATGACCTGCTGCTCTGAGTGGGCGGCAAACATAATTGATTGCACAGGGAAGGGCAAAAAGATGAATAGGGCGATTGGTCAAATGCAGCACTGGGCACCTCTGAGTTACAGACAACGTGGCGTCATGACGACGTTCACCGGCGTCATGATCCTGGTGTTGCTGACCTTGATGATGTTCTTCGCGATGCGTGTAGGTGTGTTTGAACAGCGCGTATCGGCGAACGAATCGCGGCAAAAACTGGCATTTCACGCGGCCGAATCGGGCATCGAAACCGCCAAGGAGTTCTTCCTGGCCAACACGATACTGATTACCTCGGACGTCGAGGATCTGCTGCCCAACGGCTCCGACGGGTGGCTGGCGGACACGGGTGAAAAGCGTTGGCTGAAATGCAGTGAAGCGGGGCTCGACCTGGTCAATGGCAGCGGCACCCACCCCTGTTTCGGTGAAGCCCTTCCGGCGCAGCGCGCGGAGACCTACTTCTATTCGGTGGGCGGCAACACGGCTTTGCCTTTTGACAATAATGTCATAGTGCCGGGCACCGCGGAAACAGTTCGGGTCGAGGCCCTGCTCTGTGTGCTCGAACTCGACACCGAAGCCGACATCCCGGTGCAGGGCTGCAGCACCGACCGCGATGTTGCCGACGGCAGTTTCTACATGATCACGCTGCTGGCACGGGGCGAGGCGGACTGCAATGGCGGCGCTGACTGCCTCGCGGAGGCCCTGGTCAGCGAGCAGATTTCGAATTTCGGTGCGACCAGCGGCGGCAACTCGCCGGACGTGCCGCTCACGACGAAGAGCACTTTTCCGCCTTCCGGCACCGCCGAAGTGGTGCCGAACCCCAATGCGGGCGGCATCGGCGTGCCCATTTCGGTGTGGATGAACAAGAACCCCAGCTGCGGCGGCAACGACGTCGATCCCAGCAGCGGCTCCTGGGCCACCTGCGAAATGCAGGAGTGGTACGGGGTAGACGCCAAGCCGAACGACATGAAGTGTCCTCCCAGCTCAGTCTGCAGCTGCGATGTCGACGAAGCGATAAGCACTACGAAAGCCCAGGTCGACGTGCTGGGCATGGACCTGGTCGAGGACACGAATTTTCCCTGCGACCTGTTCGAATTTTACTTCGGGGTCCCGAGGGCCAACTACGAGGTGGTCAAGGGCTT
>JAPHSB010000017.1 GCA_026193295.1 Lysobacterales bacterium | reverse complement strand
TTGATTTCACGAGAAGGTATTTATCCCGAATAAATTCGGTCCTACTCTACTCCGAAGGCGGTTTCGAAGCGCCAGGTGCGCGTGATGTGCAGTATGTCGACGCGATCGCTGATGTTGTCCGGCAACGGCGCATACGGCGCGGCCATCTGCACGATACCGATCGCCGCGCGGTCGATCTCGGTGATGCCCGAGCTCCGCATCACGTCGATGCTTTCCACGGTACCGTTCTGGTTGATGCCTACCGTCAAGATCAGGTCACCGTGCAACTTCTTGCGGCGCAGCTCGCTGGGATAGTTCAGGTTACCGACGCGCTCGACCTTGGACACCCACGCGCTCATGTAACTGGCGAATTCGTATTCCTTGGTATTGGCTGATATGAACTGCCGGCGCGGCAGTTTCGACTGCCATTCCCGCTGCCGGCTCGTTTCGGGTTTCAGGCTCGCCATGTCCATGCTCTGCTGCATCAGCTCAGCGGCGTCGGGCAATTCCGCTTCCGGCTGTTCCACCGCGGTCTGCTGGAGTGCTGTATCTGACGCGGTCTCGACGGCGACGATCTCGCGGACTTCGAGTGCTGCCTCGGGCCGCTGCTGAAGGCTCTGCATCGGGTCTGCTCCTTCCAGAGCCGACGGCAGTTGCCCGCTGACGAGCTCGGCGGGCCGGGATTTTTCGGTCGTCTCGCCACCGCCTTGCTGAGAGGCCTGGGCGAGATAGTCGGCCTGCTCCGGCTCGTCCTGGGAGCGCCATTGAACCAACACCACGTCGAGCGTATCCGCCAGGCGCGGCAAGGGCTTGAGGGAGACACCAAAGGTGACGCCGAAAAACACCGCCAGATGTATGCCGATCGCCAGCACGAGGCAAACCATGAAAGGATCGTGTGTCCAGTGATCGCTGCGCTGGTGGTACACGTGGCGGCCCTCAGCGCTCCGCCGCGGCGCGGATCGACTCCAGCGCGTCAAAAAGATCGCCAGCGATGTTCAGACCGTATTGAGCGTCGAGTTCGCGGATGCAGGTAGGGCTGGTCACATTGATCTCGGTCAGCCAGTCGCCGATCACGTCAAGGCCCGCGAACAGGATGCCGCGGCGTTTCAATTCCGGGGCGACCTGGCTGCAGATCCAGCGGTCACGTTCGGTCAAAGCCACGCCCTTGCCGGTCCCGCCCTTGGCGAGATTGCCGCGGAAATCGCCCGCACCCGGAATCCGGGCCAGCGCCCAGGGCACCGGCTCGCCGTTGACCACCAGGATGCGTTTGTCACCGGCAGTGATCTCCGGGATGTAGCGCTGCGCCATGACGAGGTCGCGATCGCCGCGCGTCATCGACTCGAGAATCACGTTCAGGTTGGGGTCTTCGGGCCGCAACTGGAAGATGGAGTCTCCGCCCATGCCACCGAGCGGCTTGACCACGGACAACCCATGGTCCCGCACGAAGGTTTTGATTTCCTCGGAACTGCGCGTAATCAGGGCCGGCACGCAACACTGTGGGAAATGCGTGGTGAAGCACTTCTCATTAGCGTCGCGCAGCGCCTGGGGCCGGTTAACCACCGTGACGCCGGCCCGCTCCGCCAGGTCCAGCATGTAGGTGCTGTAAACGTAGTCCATGTCGAACGGCGGATCTTTCCGCATCAGCAGCAGATCGAGCACCGCGAGCTCCCGGTTCTCGCTTTCACCCAGGGTGAACCAGTCCTCGCGGCTGTCGCGGACTTCAAGCAGCCGCATGTGTCCCCGAGCCACGCCGTCACTGACGGTCAGATGTGCCGGCTCCATGTACCAGAGTTCGTGACCGCGCCGCTGTGCTTCCAGCAGCATCGCGAAGGTGGAGTCCTTGTAGGTCTTGATCCCCGCAATCGGGTCCATGACCACGCCCGTTCTGAATGGGCGTTCCGGTTTTCGCCGAGCGTCGATCATCGCTTCATCCTTGATACCTGGCTCTCCCCACCGCTGCCACGCGGAGTCGGAGCCCCTATTATTCACGGCTCCACGCAACCGTTCCAGCTTTTGTGGCCGTGCAGGCCTCTGGAGCCATCAGCAAAGGCTTATCTTAGCTTTTTTTCATAAGCTCTTGTTACTGCTGGATTCTATAGTTAAAAGTGGTAGACTAATACGTCCCGGCCCATTAATATCGGCAGGGAAGTGTTCAGCCGGGGGCCGAAAGGCACCCTGCTCAGGACAGACAACCAAGGATGGATCATGGCTGAAGAACACACATCTGCGAAGATGAACGGCACTGCCGCGCATTCCCCGTTACGTATTCTCGTAGTCGACGACAGTTCGACCATCAGGCGTTCCGCTGAATCCATGCTCACCGCCGAAGGCTATGACGTGGTCACGGCTGAAAACGGCTTCGAGGCATTGTCCATGGTCGCGCGGCACAATCCCGACCTGATCTTCGTGGACATCATGATGCCGCGCCTGGATGGGTACCAGACCTGCGCCATCATCAAGAACAACGCGCAATACCGGTCCACCCCGGTGGTCATGCTGACCAGCAAGGACGGCCTGTTCGACCAGGCCCGGGGGCGCGTGGTCGGTTCAGACCTGTACCTGACAAAGCCATTCACCAAGGAGGAACTGCTCGCTGCGGTGGCGCAACACGCGTCGACCTGATTTCACACCAGGCATCGAAGTTCCACGAACAGGGATAGTGAAGGGACAGATGAACCAGATTGGCAAAAACAGCTCGTTCGCCAAGTTGCTCGAATACGAGAAGCGTGGCGCTCAGTTCTCCCCGGGCGGGAAAAGCGGCAGTGGGCCCGCCGAGGAGTGGAGCGGCGTTACCTTCGGCCTGGGTGACACCCGGCTGGCCTGTAATATCGATCGCATCAACGAGATTCTGCCCTGCCCTCAGCCCACGCCGGTCCCCGGCGCCAAGCCCTGGATCATCGGGCTGGCCAACGTGCGGGGCGAACTGCTGACGGTCATCGACTTCGCGCGCTTTCTGACCGGTGTCCGCTCACCGCTCAGGAACAACAGCCGGCTGTTGGCCACCAGTCTTAACAAGGCTCCCATAGGGCTGCTGGTCGACGAGGTGTTCGGCCAGCGGCATTTCCTCGACAGCGACGCCGTTGCAGCCGACCTGGAGGAAGATTCGCCGATGCGCAGGGTGGTGAGCAAGCAACACCAACTCGGAGCGGAGACGTGGTACGAACTGGACCTCGACCGCTTGTTCAACTCCGTGGAGTTTCTAAATGGCGCGGCGTAAGCCATCTCCTTCAGGGTGGGCCCGGTTTCGGCAGAAGGGATTTTTACAGCGGCACGAGAGCAGGCAGCAGACCATGACCACGACGAACTTGAAGCCATTGGCCGAAAAATCCGGGCTCATCTATACGATGGTCGGATTTCTCGTGGTACTGCTGGCTTTCGTCGCGGTGACCTTTTTTCTGCTGACCCGGGAAAGCCGCATCGAACAGGAGTGGATCAGGCTGTCCAGCGATCTGCAGGTAAACTCCCAGCAACTGGCAAAGTCCGCGACCGAAGCGGTGGACGGGGACAGGGAGGCCTTCCTGATGCTGAGTGACTGGGCCAATACCATGTCGGAAGCCGTCGATAGCCTGAAAAATGGCAGCATCGTGCGCAACGTGCCGGCACTGACCAGCTCGACGTCACCGACATTGGCCGACCTGAATGACGTCTGGATTCGCATGAACAGCAACACCCAGAGCATCCTGGAACGCGAAACCCTGGTGCTGAATCTCGCAGCAGCCAGCAACAGCTTCATCGGAATCATCCCCGAAATCCAGGAGCTCACCGACAAGGCCATCCGGGAACTCACGCGGAACGGTGATTCCACGCAGCAGGTGTTCATCGCCGGGCGGCAACTCGTGTTATCCGATCGCGTGCTGCGGCATCTGAAGGAAATGCTTCGGGGCGGCTCCGGCTCGGTCGCCGCCGCCGACACCCTGAAGCAGGAAATCGGCTACCTCGAGCAGACCATGCAGGCCCTGCTCTTCGGCAGCCGCAGCGTTGGCGTGGAGCAGGTAACCGTGCCTGGCGCCCGGGATGCCCTGACCCGCGCCCAGGCCATGTATGAAGGCGCCAGGCCCCAACTCGAAACCATTTTGGCTTCCACCAGCGACATCCTGGCGGTACGGGGGGCGGCCGATGCAATTTTCACCGACAGCCTGGCCATGTTCGTGCTGTCACGCCAGGTCGCGGATGAA
>JAPHSB010000041.1 GCA_026193295.1 Lysobacterales bacterium | reverse complement strand
GCTGGGATGAGTTCGCGGACTTGCACATTACCGCCATGATCGCGATCGACGAGACCAACGAGGCCAACGGCAGCCTGGAAATGATCGCCGGCATGCACAAGCAGGGCGTGCTCGGCTCGATGTGGGCGCCTTTGACCGACGAAGATACACAGCATGTCGATTACGTGGCAGTGCACTGCAAACCGGGCGATGCGGTGTTCTTCGATTCCTATGCACCGCATCGCTCGCAGCCGAATCGCACCGACAAGGCCCGCCGCGTGCTGTACATCACCTACAACAGAAAGTCCGAAGGCGACTCGCGCGCCAAGTACTACGCGGACAAGCGGCGCAACTACCCGCCGGATATCGAGAGGGATCCGGATAAGGACTACTCGTTCAAGGTTTGAGCGGCCAGGAGACAGATAATGGAAAACATTCGCGTTCCGGTTTCACCCGGTGAAGTGCTCGACAAGATCACCATCCTCGAGATCAAATCCGAGCGCATGAGCGACCCGGAAAAGGTCGCCAATGTCCGCTTGGAGCTGGCCCTGCTGCGGGACACCTGGTCGCATGCCGTCGCCGAGGACGACGTGGTCCGCGAGCTGCACACGCAGTTGAAGGAGATCAACGAGGCGCTGTGGGAGATCGAGGACGACATCCGCGACAAGGAACGGGCCAGGGAATTCGATCAGCGCTTCATCGAACTCGCCCGCAACGTCTACTTCACCAACGACCGTCGCTCGGAGGTCAAGAAGAAACTCAACCTGCACCTGGGCTCGCAAATCATCGAAGAAAAATCCTATCAGGATTACGCCTGACTGAGCAGCTTGCCCGGCAAGGACAACGTCCTCGCACGGGCGGGCTAGGGTAGGCCTTTCCCGGACGCACTCGAGCCGTCCCTGGGCGCTCGGTCGGCTGTTCCCGACAGCCGACGGTCCGGGAAAGGCCTACCCCACCCCTTCTCTGCACCGCCCAGAAACCCGGGACAACACCCCCGTTCGAATGCGGCGATGCGTAGTCCCGATATTGCAGGGTGCTTGTGAGCGGGGTCGGGTGTGCCGGTGCAGGACCGTAGCGCGCCGGGAGCGCGCTTCGAGCGCCCAGGGATGGCTTGAGCGCGTCCTGAATCGGGATGCCCGGCCTCGCGCCCCTCTTGCTATGGGCAAATTTTTCCTTGCATGTCTCGATAAAGCTGCCCTAGAATCGAGCCTTACTCATTCAGACCGGCTGAGGGACTGGCCCTTTGACGCCGGGGCAACCAGCGAAGCTAACCACTTCGAAAAGGTGCCAATTCCTGCGAAGACCCAGCAATCCACGGGTTTTCGGGAAATGAGAGATCAGGCAGCAATGCAGATGGACCTGGTCATACTCAGCCTGCTTTGCGGGATTTCCGGATGAGATAAGTGGCAACCGGAATCGCAAAGGACCCAAGGCATGAGCAAATTACCCGACACCCTTCACCAGGACACGCTGGCCGCGCGCTTCGCGATCGACAGCGACCAGGCCCACGGCGCGGTCATTCCGCCGCTGTACCTGAGTTCGAACTTCTCCTTCCACGGCTTCGGCGAGAAGCGCGAGTACGACTACACACGCTCGGGCAACCCGAATCGCGATCAGCTTGCTGATGCATTGGCGGGGCTCGAAGGTGGCGCGGGCGGCGTGATCACCGCGTCCGGCATGTCGGCGGTACACCTGGCGACGCAGTTGGTCAAACCGGGGGAACTGATTGTCGCGCCCCACGACTGTTATGGTGGCTGTCACCGTCTGTTCAGTGCCGCCTCGAAGCGTGGTCTGTTCGAACTCGAGTGGCTGCCGTTGTGGGAAACGGCCGCTGCGGCTGAGAGAATCCGTGAATTGGCGCCGCGCTTGGTCTGGATCGAGACCCCGAGCAACCCCTTGCTGCGCATCACCGATATCGAGGCCATTGCGCAGGCCGCCCACGACGCCGGCGCGTTGGTCGTGGTCGATAACACATTCCTGTCACCGGCCGGTCAGCGCCCGTTCAAGCTGGGCGCCGACATCGTGCTGCATTCCACCACGAAATACATCAATGGTCACTCGGACGTGGTAGGCGGCGCCGTGCTGGCCAAGGACGAAGCGCTGGTCGAGGAACTGACCTGGTGGGCCAACTGCCTGGGCCTGACCGGCTCTCCGTTCGATAGCTATCAGACCCTGCGTGGCCTGCGCACCCTGAATGTCCGTTACCGGCAGCACGAGGAAAACGCGACGGCCATAGCTGATTACCTGGACAGTCAGAAAGGTGTTAGGAAGGTCTACTACCCAGGCCTGCGCAGCCATCCCGGGCACGGCCTGGCCAAGCGGCAGCAGGAGAGTTTCGGCGCGATGATCAGTTTCGAGATCGACGCCAGTGCCGAGGAAATCCCGGTGTTTTTGCGCAGCCTGAAGCTGTTCACGCTGGCCGAGTCGCTCGGCGGCGTGGAAAGCCTGGTGGCGCACCCGGCATCGATGACCCACGCCGCCATGTCGGTCGAGGACCAGGCGGCGGCAGGGATTCGTTCGACCCTGTTGCGCCTTTCGGTCGGTATCGAACACGTCGACGACCTGCTCGCCGACCTGACTGGCGGTTTCGAAGCGATTCAGCGTTACCGGGAGAGCGGCAAGGTCAGAAGCGTCGCCTGACCCGACCTCGGGAAAGCACCGGAGTTCGTCGGATGCGGCTCCGAGTTCGAGTGGGTATTGGTCTTTATTCGCGTCAACGTGCCGCTTGCGCGCCGAAATCGTGGAGACCTGTTGGGTTCCTTCGAATACGATGAGCCTGCGCCTAAGCCGCATCTGCATCAAAAGCACAACTAGCTTTCGGCTCTAATCCAGGCTCGTTAATTGCGGCTTCCGGCGAGAAGACGAGAAAGTATTACGATCTGGACGCTCTCCATAATCCACCAGAGCTGAACTGTTTGGCCACAAGAACGCCGGCCATTCTTCTCGTTGCTGACATCGATTGCATTTGTTGGCCACTCGATTCAGGATCGAGGCAATCATGATTAAGAACATGCTGATTACCCTGATAGTCGCTCTGATAGTTTTTGAGATTATCGAGCATGTCCTGGTCCCTCTGATTGGTTTCATGTTTGGCAAAAAGAGAAGATCCATCAGTGGCGCAGAGGGTATGGTCGGCCAGGTGGTGGAAGTCAAACGGTGGAATGCCGATGAAGGGGAAGTTTTCGTCAACGGAGAACTGTGGAGGGCTGTTTGTATGGTCCCATTGGTGAAGGGCGATAAGGCGGTTATTCATGATGTGGAAGGGCTGCTCTTAAAAGTGGAACCGCTCAGCGACTGAAGCATAGGAACTCATGAAATGTCCTGGTGGGAGTCAACCAAATCGTTGGGCGAAAAACTTTTCCTGCCAATTAGTGAACGCATTTGAAGCTCGAAGAGAAATTCGCTCAGGTCGGCTTGTGGTCGCCAACGGCATTCCCGTGAAGACGGGTCTGAGTTCCGTAGCGGGCCGCCGGCAGTTATCAGCGAACCCAGGCAGGGCGATTCAGCTTTCGAGCGGTCAGCAGAACTCAAATCTGCCTGGGTTACATCATCAATCAGTTCGGCTCTCGGCCAGAACCGGTCATGCAGCAGTTTCTGAATCAGCAGATGGAAGCCGGGAAATTGCCGACAACCACTCTTGCTCGACGTCACGCATGAGTTCACTGAAGCGAGTATTACCACGAATGGAGTCCACCCACTCGTTGTGTTGAGACCAGAACGGGTAGTTGACGTTGCCAATACCAACCGTGTTTTCCAGCCAATTCAGCGCTTCTTCAGTCTCGCCGGCGAGAGCCAGGCAGTGTGTGAGTTCACGTGAGACCAACTCGCTATTCCGTGCTGCGGCACGCAGTTCGTCAGTCAGGGCTTGTCGAGCGGCCACGGGTTCGCCGCAGACGCCATGGTAGAGCGAAGTACCCATTTGCGCCAGAACCGAGCCGGCATGTTCAGAGTTCAATTCACGAACTGCTTTTGACGCCTCGTCAACTCTGCCGTTGCGCAGCAGGACATAGCTCCAGGCCCAGATGGCAAAGGGATTCGTCGGGTCCATTTCCACAAACCGCCTGTAGGGCGGCAGAGCATCTGCATACCGGCCCTCCATGATGGCAACAAAGCCAGGCATGCAATGGTTCAGGGGGGTGAGCGGGTCTACCGTCAGCGCCTCGTCGAACAGCTGCGAGGCGCGGTCGTTTTGACCGCTGAGGGCATACAGGTATCCCAACATCAGCAACGTGTCTGGATCGGTGGGATTGGCATCGAGGGAGCGCTCGAGTGGGGCTCGAGCCTCGCGAAGCGAGCCGGAATGAAATCGCACCATACCAAGCAGCAAGTGACCACTCGCCGAGTACGGATCGAGTTCGAAGACCTTTTCCGCGCACGCAGCAGCCTTCGTAATAAATTCTCCCGTTGGATCGAAACCGAGTTCGCTGTACTTTGCATAGGCATGTCCGAGTGCACCTAAAAGACGCGCTTTTGGCCCTACGAGATTTAATCCGTTGATCAGGATTCGGGTGGCCCGATCAAGGCCATCTTTGGAGAATCTCAATGTTTCGTAACGCGCCCTGAGGTACGACTCAACCACTCGGCGATCCTCTGGCCCGTCCTCATCCGCTGGCTCCGGAGCGCTGAGTTGTATGGCGAGTTCTGCAGCGACGGACCGTGCGATTTCCTCCTGAATCGTGAACCAGTCTCCGATGGTACTGCTGAAACGTTCGCTCCACCGGCTGTCATCGGAATCCAGATGGCGAAGCTGGAGCATGACCCGGAGTTTATCGCCCCATTTGCGAACGGTACCGTCCAGGATGAAATCGACTCCGAGGCTTCGAGCGATGTCCTGCAGCGC
>JAPHSB010000462.1 GCA_026193295.1 Lysobacterales bacterium | reverse complement strand
GCGGTCTTGCCGGGACGCGCAGCGCAGGTAGTCGGCGGCGCGGTAGCTGAACATCCGCATGGCCACCAGCCTGCAGTACGCATCGGTGAACAGCCGCTTGACCTGTGGAAAATCGGTGACCTGTTTGCCGTACAGCTTGCGGCTGGCGGCGTGGTTGATGGCTTCGTAGAAAGCATGTGTCGCCAGCCCGATGGAGCCGAAACCCAGGTTGAACTTGCAGTAGTTGATCGTATTGAGCATGTCGTCCCAGGCTTTCTGGCCGACGCTCAGGATGTCCTGCTCGGTGACGGGGTAGTCGTGAAGGCGGAACTCGGCGACGTAGTTCTGCGCATCGACCGTATTTTTCACGCACTCGTATTTTTCATGCTGCGAGTCGACCACGAAGAACACGTACTCGCCGGTTGCGGAGTTTTTGCCGAAAACCGAAACCAGGGCTGCCTCGTTGCCGTTGCCGATGTAGTACTTGCTGCCGCGTGCCAGGTAGCTGCCATCGGCTTGCGGCGCCAGGCACATCTCAGACGAGTAGATGTCTGCCCCATGTTCTTTTTCAGACAGGCCGAAGGCGAAGACCTTGCCCTCCTTCAACAGCGCCGCGGCCTTGTGTTTGACCGCCTCGTTGTCACCGTTGAATACCGGCCCAAGGCCGAGCATTGAAACCTGGAAGGTATACCAGTAGGTGATGCCGTAAAACGCCACAATTTCGGCAAATTCCACGTTGCGAAAGGTGTTCCAGTGCGAATTTTCGCCGTAACCCTCGGGCGTCATCAGCGTGGCCAGCACCTGCTCGGAGCGCATGAAATCAACGAAGTCGTGATTCCAGGTCTTGTTGTGCCAATCCTCCTTGATGCTCTTCAGACCCTTTTTCTCGAACCAGGCGATGACAGCAGTCATCATTTCGGTGGTGTGCGCGTCCGGGTGCTGGCCGCAATAAGACTGGGGGTTGAGAAGGTTCATGACGATCGCCTCGAAAGCCGGTTTGCCCTTTGCCAGGTTAGCTGAATACGGCAAAAGAGAAGTATAAACCACTGGGTTCCCAAAGCGTCAGGCAGGTCGAACCAACGACCAGGATGATCGCGCAAATGATCGGCCGCCGGGGCGCCTTTCCTGCCGGAATCGTGGCGGGGATCCGCTGTCGTTTTTGGTATATACCGGTATATACTGATTGCATGCTTTTCATTGAAAAAGTCTGTCAGGCGCTGGCTGACCATGATGTTCGCTATGCGCTCGTCGGTGGCCACGCTGTTGCCCTGCATGGAGCGGTGCGGGGAACGGTGGACGTCGACATTGTCGTCGACTGGAGCCTGAAGTCCCTGCAGAGAGCTGAAGCTGCCCTGCACGGCCTGGGTTTGGTTTCCCATCTGCCGATCAGCGCGGAGGATGTCTTCAACTACAGGGACGAATACGTGGATAATCGCAACCTTGCGGCCTGGAATTTCCATCACCCGGAAGACGTCTCGCAGCAGGTGGATATCATCATCGTCTATGACCTGAAGGGCAAGCGGCGGTCGAAAATCCGCACCGCGTCCGGACAGCTCTACCTGCTGTCCCTGAGAGATTTGGTCGATATGAAAAAAGCCAGCGCCAGGCCCCAGGACCTGGCGGACGTGGATGCACTGGAGCGCCTGAAATGAAAACCGTCCAATATTTCAGCGATGACTACCTGGCACGGTGCCGGGACATGAGCGCGGATCAGGTTCTGCGTTTCCTGGATGATTTCCGTCGCCTGCATGGAACGAAACCCGCTCCCAGCAAGCTCATCAGCATCAAGGTACCGGAAGACCTGCTGGAGGCGTTCAAGGCCAGGGCCAGAATGGCCGGCATGCCCTACCAGACCCAGATCAAGACCTTGATGAAAGACTGGTTGCTCGCTCATAGGAATTTGCCATGAAGACCGCCAGACCCTGGCTCGCCCTTTGCTCCACCCTGCTGCTCCTGTTGCCCGCCTGTGGCCCCGCGCCGCAACCAGCGGCAACCCCCGAAAAATCGGCGGTCACGGGACAGGCTGCAGTCAGAACGGCGGCAATCGCCATTCCCGACCGTTACGGGGCCCAAGTGGCCGAAGATATCCTCAAGGCCGGAGGCAATGCCGTCGACGCCGGGGTCGCCGTGGGATTCGCGCTGGCGGTGACCTTCATCGACGCCGGCAACATCGGCGGCGGCGGCTTCATGCTGACGTATTTTGACGGCGAACCGGCTTTTCTCGACTACCGCGAGGTGGCGCCCCTCGCCTCGGATCGCGACATGTACCTCGACGCGGCCGGTGAAGTCATCGAGAACGCCAGCCTGATCGGCGCCCGGGCCGTCGGCGTGCCCGGCACGGTCGCCGGTTTGTGGGAGGCTCACCAGCGCTACGGAACGCTGCCGTGGGAAGAACTCGTCATGCCCGCGGTGAAGCTGGCCGAGGAAGGATTCCTGGCCGCGCCGGCGCTGGTAGAAGACATCCGCAGTGAGCGCGAATGGTTCGGCGACAGCACCAATTTCCAGGAATACTTCGGCGGCATATCAGTCTCGGAGCCGTTCCGCCAACCGGAACTCGCCCGCACACTGCGCCGCCTCGCCAAACTCGGCGCCGAGGACTTCTACGGCGGCGAGACGGCGCGCCTGATCGTCGAACAGATGGAACGTTCGGGCGGCCTCATCACGATCAATGACCTGGAAAGTTACCGGGCTGTCTGGCGCGAACCACTGCGCGCGCCCTGGCGCGATTACCAGATCCTCGCCGCGCCGCCGCCGAGTTCGGGCGGTTTCGCCGTTATCCAGTTGTTGAAAATGAAGGACGAGCTCGAACGGCAATTCGCCGGCCTGGCGCATAACTCGCCGCAGTACATCCACCTGGTGGCGGAGATGGAAAAACGCGTATTCGCGGACCGGGCCGAGTATTTGGGTGATCCGGATTTCGTCGACAACCGGATGGACGAACTGCTCGACGGGGACTACATCAGGCGCCGTGCCCTCGAGGTCAACACGAGGGAAATCTCACAGCTGGACGGCGTCCGGCCCGGCCTGGAATCCCCGAACACCACGCACTACTCGATCGTCGACGGGTGGGGTAACGCGGTCTCAAACACCTACACGCTGAACACCAGCTATGGTTCCGGCGTCGTCGTGGAGGGCGCCGGCTTCCTTCTGAATGACGAGATGGACGACTTCAGCGTCAAGCCCGGGGTCCCCAATTTCTTCGGCGTGGTCGGCAATGCGGCCAACGAAATCCAGCCCGGCAAGCGCATGCTGTCGTCGATGTCTCCCACCATTCTCTTGCGGGGCGATGAAGTCGAGGTGGTAGTCGGCACGCCCGGCGGATCGACCATCTTCACGTCGGTGTTCCAGACCATCGTCAACCTGACCGATTACAGCATGACACCCTTCGATGCCGTTGCAGCCACGCGGTTCCACCACCAGTTGCTGCCGCCCGATCTCATTACCTACAGCGTCACCCGCCCGCTGCCGCAGGACACGATCTCGGCGCTTGCCGGGCGCGGTTACCGGGCGGTGCCTCACGACTGGGAGTTCGGTGACGTGCAGCTCATTCAGAAGCGCGATGGGCAGTGGGTTCCAGCTTCGGACCCCCGCGACCGCGGCGAATCACGGGTAATTTCGATCGAGGATCCGCAGACTCCAAATCGCTAAATGTAGTACATCTATTTACATTTGTAGTACATATTACTACACTCTGGCCGAAGCAAATTGCAGGGCAGCCGGAGCTGCCCGCATCTCGGGGCCAGGACAACCATGAGTGAGCAGCGCAAAGGCAGCAGCAAGAAGCAACGCAAGACCAAGGACAAAGTGCTGCAGGCGCGCATTCCGGATGATCTGGACGAGGAACTCCGAGACCGCGCGGCCACACTGGGCCTGTCGGTCTCGACCATCGTACGCAATGTCCTGATGCATACGTTCAACCTGGTCGAGGGCGTCGTCACGGACAGCGCTCAACTGGTCGGCCTTTCGCCCCCCCGAGGCCAGTCGCTCTCGCCCAGGGAGCGGCTGGCAACGGATCCGGCCGATCCCGCGCAACCGCAAGCCGTGATCGCCTGGCAGCAGGCCGCGCTGAACCTGAATGCGGTCTGCGATCAATGCAATACGTTACTGCGCAAGGGCCAGCGGGCCGCCATCGGCGTCCCGATCACGACGCGGCCGGCGTTTCTGTGCCTCGAGTGCCTGGCCAGCCTGACGCCCGGCGGCGACGATTCAGTTGAGGAATAAGTCGATGCCCGCAGCCCTGCGTAACCTGCGCGGCGGCGCCCAACTCGCGTTCAGCGCGGCAGCCGGCCTGACCACCGCGGTGGAACAGATGCACGAAACCATCGCCCGCCGTCCACTGCCCTGGAATTCCCGGCCTGACCACCTATCCCGGGCTCACGGCATCGTGGCGTCTGGTGTATACGCTGTGATCCAGGGCGTACTCGGCGCCACCGCCAAGGGCGTCGACCTCTCCTTGCGCACATTGCCCGGGGCGACCGCGGCAGAACCTGATACACCGCGGGCGATCCGTTACCTGGCGGCGCTGAACGGCGTCTGTGGCGATCACCTCGAAGCGACCGGCAATCCACTGGCGATCGGCATGGAGCCGGTGCAGTGCGGGCTGCCCGTGGCCGCCACACCCCAGGGCCTGGCGGCTGCGTATCCGGATGCGAGCCCGCACATCGCAGTGCTGGTTCATGGTCTGTGCCTGTCAGAATTGGGCTGGTGCCGCGATGAACAACCCGACATCGGCAGTCGCCTGCAGGACTCGCACGGGCTTACACCGGTTTACCTGCGCTACAACTCGGGAAGGCACATCTCTAGCAATGGACAGCAGCTGGCAGGCTTGCTGGAGGAACTCTGCTCCGCCTGGCCGGTGCCGGTCGAGTCCTTGTCCCTGATCGGCCACAGCATGGGTGGCCTGGTCATCCGCAGCGCCTGCTGGTACGGAAACCAGGCTGGCCGCGCGTGGCTCCACAAAATGCGCCGGGCCGTTTACCTGGGCACACCGCATCACGGCTCACCGGTCGAGCGGGCCGGCCACCTCTTCGATCTCGCCATGCGGAGCATCCAGTACGTCGAACCGCTGATGTTCGGCAGCCGGCGCAGCGCGGGAATCAAGGACCTCAGGTACGGCAACCTGCTGGACGAGGATTGGCAGCAACAGGACTCCGGGCTCGGACTGGTGGACCGGCGCCTGGCGGTCCCCCTGCTGAGCGGCGTGGATCACTACTTCGCCGCCGCCAGCGTGGGACGGCATGAGCGTGACCCGGTCGGTCACCTGCTCGGTGACTGGCTGGTGCGGTCAGGCAGCGCAGTGGGCGCGCACGCCGACGCCGCCCGGCGGCTGACCATCAGGCCTGAAAACTGCAGGATCTTTCACGAAAAAGGTCACCTTCACCTGTTGAGTGATGCGGAAGTCCACGCGCAAATCATCGAATGGTTTGGAGGATGAGAGGAGTGATCAAACGGCCAGAGCCGTGAGCCAATTCACCCGCCTTTGCACTGGTAAACGCCGAATACCTGGCTGCCGTCACTGACAGGTGTCTCGGCTACCACCGTGTCACCGCCCAACTGAGCGCCTTCATTGCGCGCCAGCGTGGCCAGCTCGGTAGCGACTTTCGTCGGCTTGCGCTCGACGCCGGCAACCCGG
>JAPHSB010000055.1 GCA_026193295.1 Lysobacterales bacterium | reverse complement strand
GGTTCGGATTTTGTCGAGATGTTCGTCGGCGTGGGCGCGTCGCGGGTCAGGGACATGTTCGACCAGGCCAAGAAGCACGCACCCTGTATTATCTTCATCGATGAAATCGACGCCGTTGGCCGTCATCGCGGAGCGGGTCTCGGTGGCGGGCACGACGAGCGTGAACAGACCCTGAACCAGCTGCTGGTTGAAATGGACGGTTTCGAGGGTGGCGAGGGCGTGATCGTCATCGCGGCGACCAACCGCCCCGATGTGCTCGATCCCGCCCTGCTGCGCCCGGGCCGCTTCGATCGCCAGGTGGTCGTGCCATTGCCGGACATTCGCGGCCGCGAAGCCATTCTCAAGGTTCACATGCGCAAGGTACCGATCGACGACAACGTGGACGCCAGGGTCATCGCCCGCGGCACCCCCGGGTTCTCGGGGGCGGATCTCGCCAACCTGGTGAACGAGGCTGCGCTGTTCGCGGCCCGTGAAAACGCCAAGTCGGTGAACATGAGTCACCTGGACCGCGCCAAGGACAAGATCATGATGGGAACGGAGCGCCGTTCCATGGTCATGTCCGAAGAAGATAAGAAGCTCACGGCGTATCACGAGGCGGGCCACGCAATCGTCGGCCGGCTGGTGCCTGAGCATGATCCGGTTTACAAAGTTACGATCATTCCGCGCGGCCGCGCGCTGGGTGTAACCATGTTCCTGCCCGAGCAGGACAAGTACAGCATCTCCAAGCTGCAGCTCGAGAGCCAGCTGGCCAGCCTGTTCGGCGGCCGGGTCGCCGAAGAGCTCGTGTTCGGTTCCGACCACGTGACCACCGGTGCGTCCAACGACATCGAGCGGGCAACGGCCATCGCCCGCAACATGGTCACCCGCTGGGGCCTGACGGAGAAACTGGGGCCGCTGGTCTACTCGGAGGACGAAGACGAGGTCTTCCTCGGCCGCTCCGTGACGCAACACAAGCACATGTCGGACGACACGGCCCGGCTGATCGACGAAGAAGTGCGCGACATCATCGACGCCGCGCACGGCAAGGCCAGGGATCTGCTCGAGTCCAACCTGGATCGACTGCACCTGATGGCCGGCGCGTTGATTAAATACGAGACCCTGGACAAAGGACAGCTCGACCAGATCATGCAGGGCCAGGAGCCGGATCCACCGGAAGGCTGGCAGGACAGCGAGGGTGATGTGTCCGGCTATGCAGGAAAAACCGGAGACAGCGGAGACAGCAGCGACCGTACCTCCGTCGGCGGGCCGGCCGAGCAGCTCTGACCCTGGATTAAGCAGCCATGACGCGGGTGATGGGGATACTCAACACCACGCCCGACTCCTTTTCAGACGGCGGCCTTTGGGCCGATCGAAACCATGCCGTGGAACATGCGCTGGCGATGGTGTCGGCGGGTGCCGATATTATCGATGTGGGCGGCGAATCCACGCGGCCTGGCGCCCGGTCCATAGGTGTCCAGGAGGAAATGGACCGGGTTCTGCCCGTGGTGGAGGCCATTGTCGCGCAGGCTACTGTCACCGTCTCTGTGGATACGAGCAAACCCGAAGTGATGAAGGCTGCGGTCGCGGCAGGGGCCGGCCTGGTCAACGATGTCTTCGCCCTGCGCCAGGACGGCGCCCTGGAGACAGCCGCCGGCCTGGGCGTGCCTGTGTGCCTGATGCACATGCAGGGCCGCCCGCGTGACATGCAGTCGGACCCGCGCTACGCCGACGTGGTGACCGAGGTCGAGGCGTTCCTGGTCGAGCGCGCCCTGGCATGCGAGGCTGCCGGTATCAGCCGGGCGCGCATTCTTATTGACCCCGGATTTGGTTTTGGAAAATCCCTCCAGCACAACATCGACCTGTTCCGTGCGCTTCCGCGTCTGTGTGGCGGTGATTACCCCGTGCTGGTCGGAGTGTCGCGCAAGTCCATGTTGGGTGCCTTGACCGGCAAGCCGGTGGAGGATCGGCTGGCCGCGTCGGTTGCTGCAGCGGTGCTGGCGGCTCGTCACGGTGCTGCGGTTGTGCGTGTCCACGACGTCGCGGAAACAGTCGATGCGCTAAAGGTCCTGCAGGTGCTAGAGACAGCGGTTCACCCCAGCAGGTAAAATTGCCGGATGAACAACAAGTACTTTGGAACAGACGGCGTTCGCGGGCGCGTTGGCGAACATCCCATCACCGCGGATTTCATCCTCAGGCTCGGTCGGGCGGTCGGTGCCGTGCTGGCCGGCAACGACAAGCGGGCCGTGGTTATCGGCAAGGACACGCGGATTTCGGGCTACATGTTCGAGTCGGCGCTGGAGGCCGGGCTGGCGGCGGCGGGCGCCGATGTGCTGTTACTCGGCCCCATGCCCACGCCGGCGGTGGCGTACCTGACCCGCACCCTCTATGCCTGTGCGGGAATCGTGATTTCGGCCTCCCACAACGCCTACGAGGACAACGGGTTCAAGTTCTTCTCGGCCAGCGGCGAAAAACTGCCAGACGAGGTGGAGCAGGCCATCGAGCAAGAGCTGGAGAAGCCGTTCGTGACGGTCGCATCTTCCCACATGGGCAAAGCGGCGCGTGTTGATGACGCGGCCGGCCGGTACATTGAATTTTGCAAGGGCACGGTGCCCTTCGGGACCCTGTTCACCGGCCTGCGGGTCGTGCTCGATTGCGCCAACGGTTCCACCTATCGCGTGGCTCCCGCTGTGTTGCGGGAACTCGGCGCCAAGGTGCACGTCATCGGCAATGAGCCCGATGGCATGAACATCAACGACCGTTGTGGCTCCACCCAACCACAGGCGATGCAGTCGGAAGTCGTCCGGCTCGGCGCCGACCTGGGTATTGCCCTCGACGGTGACGGGGACCGCGTGGTCATGGCGGATCACCGGGGCGAATTGGTCAATGGCGACCAGTTGCTCTATGTCATCGCAAGCGAACGCAAGGCCGAGAACAGGATGACAGGTGGCGTCGTCGGAACGGTGATGAGCAATTTCGGCCTGGAATTGGCACTGGCGGATCTCGGCATTCCTTTCCAGCGCACCGCGGTTGGCGACCGCCATATTCACCGCGCACTGGTCGACAACGACTGGACCCTGGGCGGTGAGGCCTCGGGGCACCTGTTGTCGCTCGATCGCACCAGCACCGGTGACGGCATCGTCAGCGCCCTGCAGATTCTCGAGATCCTGGTGCGCAGTGGCAAGAGCTTGCGAGATTTGAGCAGCGGCATGCAGAAGTTTCCGCAGACGATGATCAACGTACCCGTCTCTGCCGACGCGCGGGAGAGGCTGTCCGGCTGCACGCGTATCAGTGAAGAAGTGCGCCGGGTCGAGGCGGAATTGAATGGCCGTGGCCGCGTCATCCTCAGGCCGTCGGGCACCGAGCCCCTGATCCGGGTCACGCTCGAGGGCGCCGATTCCGAGCAGGTTGCATTGTTGGCCCGGCAGTTGGCCGATACGGTCAGGTCCGAGCTGGGCTCCTGAAGGCCCGCGTGGCGGCGCACCGGGTACCCGTTCTCGATCTCCGGCGGCTAGAATCGGAGCCGGACCAACTGATCGGCGAAGTCGGCGCGGCCTACCGGGAATTCGGCTTCTGTGGATTTCGCGGGCACGGCATTGCCGATCGCCTCATCGAGGACGCCTACGACATTTTCAGGCGCTTTTTTGCGCTGCCGGAAGAGCTCAAGTTGCGTTACCGCGCGACCGCGGGTGGCCAGCGGGGTTATACGCCTTTCGGCGTCGAGCAGGCCAAAGGCCACGCCGTTCCCGATCTCAAGGAGTTCTGGCACCTGGGCCGCGAGATGGGCACTGTCAACCCCTGGCCCGGCATTCTCCAGCCCAATCTCTGGCCGGCTGAAGTCGCGGAGTTCCGCGTAAAATCTCTGGCCTTGTACGCGGCACTGGAAGAACTGGGCGGCCGGATTCTGGGCATCATTGCCCGCTTCCTCGGTTTTGAGATGGATTGGTTCGCTCCCCATGTCCGGTTCGGCAACAGTATCCTGCGCGCCATCCACTATCCGCCCGTCAGGGAGCACGAAACCCCTGCGCTGCGGGCCGCGCAGCACGAGGATATCAACCTGATCACGTTGCTGATCGGTTCGGGCGAGGCCGGCCTGGAAATCCTGGCGCGGGACGGAACCTGGGTTCCGGTGACCAGCATCGAGGGCACCATCGTCGTGAACATCGGTGACATGATGAAGCGGCTGACCAACCACGTGCTGCCTTCGACGCCCCACCGCGTGGTCAATCCGCCGCAGGCCTGCTCTGACGAACCCCGCTTCTCGATCCCCTTTTTCCTGCACCCCAACCCGGATTTCCTGATCAAAACCCTGCCGGGGTGCATCAGCGACGAAAACCCCAACCGCTATCCGAAACCCATCACCGCCAACGAGTTCCTCGAGCAGCGCCTGCGCGAAATCAAGCTGATGTAGGAGCGACGCGCGACGGCATTCCGCAGGCTCTTCTTTCGGCTTCGCCGAAAACCATTCCTGCTTCATTGCCTGCGCTTCAGCCGCGATTCGGGCGCTGGCGTACTAACCCGGGCGCTATCGGGTATGTCTTTCCAGGACACGCTCGAGCCGTCCCTGGGCGCTCGGTAATCTGTTCCCGACAGATTACGGTCCTGGAAAGACATACCCGACATCGCCCTGGACGTCTGCACGAACTGAGCAACCGCGATTGAATAACCTGTTACAGAGCAAGGGTGGGGTTGGGGAGGTCCGTTCAGGACCGTAACT